>JALTEE010000376.1 GCA_027007865.1 bacterium | reverse complement strand
GGACACCTTCTCCCAAAGGGGGAAGGTAATCCTCCTTTCTCCTTGGGGAGAAAGGAGTTAGAGGATAGAGGGGATAAATAAAAACGCATATCAAAGAACTCGAGAATCGCCTATTTTGCAGAGTTCATATTCTATTTTCATCGTGAATTAGTTTTTAATAATACAATACCATCATTCCCAATAGTTCAATATCGTCATTCTTGTGAAAGCGGGAATTCAGAACAAGAAAAACCTGATTCTCAATCAAATCGGGAAAGACAAGTCTTTGCTTAATATAATTCCGCCGTTTGCTAAATAGGAGTGATAGCAAACTTGTCCGTTCACGATTTCTCTTCTAACAAGATAATTCTATATCTTTTCGCTGTCAATGCTCTTATCAATTGTCTCAAATTTTCATAATCGTCGGGAGTAATTCGCTTCTTTTTTAATTTCAGTGTGATGTTCACCGCTAATGAATATTCTCCTGATTGCGAGCCTATCATAAGCGAACCGACTTCGTTGTCGAAACTCTGTATCGGTGGCACATAATCGGTTTTATATTTATCGGGGAAATATATCGTAAAATTTTTCGACAGCATTTCAGGCTCGTCTATGAACAGCGGAAATTTTCGTTTTTCTTTCGATATGTTCGGCAGGTCGAACGATGAAAACGGCGTGTGAGGTAGCCATATAATCGCCATTTTGTCCTGCATCGTGAGGAAATTTTTTGCGGACATATCGAATTGTAATCTCGCTGCACCGGAATTTTTATCGACATTTTCGATAATAGGTTTTCCCTCGATTTTTGCGCCGTCTGCAACATTAGATGCAGCGGTTTCGATGCGCTGTTTTTTCTTTCTCTTTTTCGCATGCCTAAAAGACGAGCGAATGTTTTGCGCAGGCGAACCCGATGCTTCCGTAGAAATCGTTCCGTCCATCGAGCCGTCATCTCCGATATGGAGATTATACGAGAAATCGATGCGGTTGCTGTTCGGTTCGGGTAATGGGATTTGTTCGAGGTGTGCTTTTCCCGGTATTATAACGAGTGCTTTTTCGCCGTTTGCTGCGCCGAGATAGCCGACATCGGCATATTCTCGCATCGGGTCTAAAAACAGTGTTTTCCCTTTTATTTGGGCAGCAACCACCATTCGATTAAATTGATAGAGCGTGGGGATGTCGTATATTCTTGCTCCTCCGGATGCGATTAGCGCCGGGTATGCATCGATTCCGACCGATTTCAGCATCGCTATGAGCAGCACCGATAAATCCCTGCTGTCGCCGTAGCCGTTTTCAAAAACTTTCGCCGCCGTATTTGGCTTATATCCCACGAGGTTCGGACTTATAAAGATAGGGTCGAATTTTTCCTGAATATAGAACAGGATATTTTCTGTGGCGGCTCGCTTGTTTTTATCCGCAGCGAGAGATTCTGCAACCGCTTTCACTTTTTCATCCGCAACGGTTTTTGTAAGAATGTCCGCAGCGATTTTTTCTGCCTCGTCATTCCAATTTTTCGATGCCGAGAACATAATAGTCGGCATAATTTCGCGCAGCGGCGGTATCTGCGGCTCGAGCTGAACGCCGTCCCAATCGTCGATTTCCCACTGGATTTGTCCGCCCGATATCGTCGGTTGCGGAGCGTCTGATATAGATAACCATCGAGGTTTTCGACCCGAGTAAAATTGAAGTGCGTAAAATACTTTCTTCGCAGGCTCCTCGGTTACAAGAACATTCATATTACCGAACGGTTTCGGCGGAAGTGTTTTAGTCTTGATTTTGTAATGTATTTCCACTGCGGAACTTTCGCTGAATGCAGGCAGCGAAACGACCATTTGTGTCATTTTTGCATATATTGTCGCATCGGAATAGGAAGGCGGTGTTATTTCGTTTAACTGTGTGGAATCTATGCTGCTGATACCATCGGCATTGATTGTGCGAGCACGCAGCAATTCGACTTCCTCATAATTTGCATTGTAGAGAATCTTATAGTTTGAGAGTTTTTTCTTACCGCGATATGTATATGCTTTTGCGAGATAATATCTTTCGATTTCGTATCCGCCATTTTGAAGCATCCGTGTGATTGTGCTATCGACTATTATATAGAACGATGCATTCGGATGATTTTTGTGCGGCGGCACTGTCTCTATGCGATTTTTCAAATCCGCACTCAAAAGCGTGTCGCCCGAAAAATCGAGTGCAAACACTGCAAATGCAGCAAGAAGCATTAAAAATACGACTTTTCTCATTATAAACCACCTTATTTCAAGTTTCAAGTTTCAATTCCAAAATCGGGAAATACATCTTCGAAGTGTGCCTATCCGACTAATATCAGATTATTTCGCCTTGCTGTTCAGTATCAGCATTCCTTTCGACGAATTTTTATACTGTGTAACGGCATTTCTGAAAGCATCATAGTCCTTTAATGGAATATCTATATCGTTCAATCTAAGTGTATATTTGAAATCGACAATTTTTCCCTCAAAATCGTAGTTCATATTATATGCGAGGTATTTATTCTGAATTTTCGTTTCCTGCGGAATGCTTTTGGGTTCATATTCCTGTGCAAGTTCGATTTTTTCGTTCACATCGACGCCGAATGTATACATAAATCTCACAGGATAGTGCCTGTTCTGAAGTTTTGTATATTCGCCGAGGACATTTGCGAGAACATCGAATATATGTGTCGCCGCAGGAATGGAGAGGAGGAGAAAATCTCCCGCGACTACAGCATATTCGGGCACTTTATATTTAATCGTTATTTTCGCAGGGATACCGAGTTCCGAAGCGGGCTGCGGTTCGATTGAACCGTCAACGAGAACTGCATTCGGGTCGATTTGCGTTATTAACTGGCGGAAAAAGCGCTTCTGGTCTTCTTTTTCGAGATATTGTCCGAGTTGCCGCAGAACTTCGTCGTAAAGACCATCGCCCGTTATCGTAACGGTGCTGCGCAAATTTCCATCGCCGTCTATCTTCGATTGTATATCTATTGTCCCGAGATTTTTATCCGGCGGAATTACGGGAAAATATTTCAAATCTCTGCCTTCTTTGGACAGAACAAGATAACCTTTTTTGCTGTAATATCCGGGCAGCAAATCCTTACAAATATCGTCGGTAACATCGATAATAATTTCTTTGCCATTCTTCATTTTCGCCATCACGATTTGGTGATTGAACTGTTGGACAGCGATGTCATAGACGACATGTCCCACCGGGTTTGTGAGAACATTATATGCATCGACGCCCGCTTCTCGCAGCATCGCCACAGCGAGAGCGGCTTTGTCTTTGCAAACTCCACATTGCGCTTTAAATGTCTCGTTCACATCGTGAGGCGTAATGCCTTCCTTACCCCCCATCGAAAGACCGATATATCTGATATTTTGTGCGACCCACAATCCGATTGTGCGAATCGTGTCATATTCTGTCTTACAAGTTTCCGCGAGTGCTTTAACGGTGTTTTTTAATTCGGGGTCGGTTATTTTCATCGGAGGTTCGGTAATTTCCCACGCTTTGTGTGAAAGCTCCTTCCAATTCACATTCGAGAACATTACAAGCGGGATGAATAAAGTCGGTGGCGGCATTCCCGCTTCCATAACGAGTGCAGGCGTGCTGTCCGCTTCCCAGACAAATGCGCGATATTCCCCCGTATCGTATTCGCTGAATTTTACCCAACCTTTTTTATCGTTGAGAATTTTATAATGTATTTCTCCCGCTTTTGCCTTCGGAACCAAATTGACACTGCGATTTATATGTATTGGTTCGGTGGCTTGAAATCCAGCGCTTCCGTTGATAACGCCCTCGAAATACGGTTTAATCATCGTGTATTTGTATGCCATTGCAACGGCATCGCCCGAATTTAATTGCGGGAAATGAATTATCTTCTTTCGCAAATTTGTCCAATATATATCTACTTGTGCCATCCCTTCCGATGCGACCTGGTCGATAATCGAACTGTCGGGAACAAAATCGACTGTGGAATCGGGATGTATCACGGCAGCATAGAGAATTTCGAGTTTGAACATCTGCGTGTCATAAGAAAGTTCGGATATGCTTTCGTCCTTCATTCCTTGCGGAGTAATCGGTTTCACAAGCGAGTATGAATATTGAACTTCGCTACCGTCCTCATTATAAACACTGCTGTCTATACTTTCGATGATAATCGAATTTGCGTTCGGGTATTCGAAAGCGTCTCCTGCCGTTACGATTTTGTGCATCAATTCACCTGGAATCTTTTTGAACTGCGGTTTTTCAAAACCCAGATGCGCTTTGCTTTTGGGAGTGCATCCAAAGATGAGCAGCAATAAAAAAATTGCGAGTGAGATAGATAAAATTTTTCTATTCATAAAATTCCTCCGTTTCGATTGCTAATTTCGTATTGCTAATTTTGCATTGTTTTATAATGATTGTTTTTGCCGTCCCAATGGAAAATTTTGTTTTTCAAATCGCTTCTTTCATCGCATCGATAAGTTCGTCCATATCGTTTTTCGCAAGTTTATCGTTTGTGGCAATGAGTAATACATCGCTCATAGTCGGAATAATTCTTCCGAGGTCGAGTCCTGCGAGAATATTTCGTCTCGATATTTCATCGACAATTTCGCTCGCCTTTCGAGGGAGTTTTATCGCAAATTCGCGATAGAACGGTGCATCGAACAGCAATTCGATTCCATCTATTTCGACGAGTTTCTCTGCGAGATAGTGCGCTCTATCGAACAATAGTTTCGATATCGCCCCAAATCCCTGTGCGCCGAGCAGCGCGAGATATACCGTTGCCCGCAATGCGCACAGTTGCTGGTTTGTGCAAATATTCGATGTGGCGCGTGCTCGGCGAATGTGCTGTTCCCTCGTCTGAAATACCATAACGAAGCCACGCCTATCTTCGACATCCTTTGTAATGCCGATTACTCTGCCCGGCATCGAGCGAATAAAATCTTTTTTCGCAGCGAAGAAGCCGAGATGAGGACCGCCGAATGAGAGATAATTTCCAAACTGCTGACCTTCGCCAGCAACGACATCGGCATCGTATTTTGCTGGCGGAGTTAATATCCCGAGCGAGAGCGGGTCGGCGACAACGACGATATAAAGTCCGCCTGCGGAATGGATTGCATCGCCGAACTGTGCACCGTTTTCGACTATTCCGAAAAAGTTTGGATTTTGCAAAATGAATGCAGCAGTATTTTCGTTGGCGAGTTTTTTCAGCGCATCCGCATCGGTGATTCCGCTTTCGAGCGGCACGGGAACAAGTTCAGCATCGAAGCCGTGCAGATATGTGCGCACAACTTCGAGGTAGAGCGGGTTCAGTCCTTGCGAATATAGTATCTGTTTTCGACCCGTTTTGTGAATAGCGAGTATTGCGGCTTCCGCTGTTGCCGATGCGCCGTCATACATTGACGCGTTGGCAACATCCATTCCTGTCAGTCCCGCAATCATAGATTGAAACTCGAATATCGCAGCGAGCGTTCCCTGACTGACTTCGGGCTGATATGGCGTGTATGCAGTGTAAAATTCGGGTCTGCCTGAAATTTCATCGACAGGTGCGGGAACAAACATATCGTAAGCGCCTCCGCCGATGAAATCCTTCATCGCTGCACCGCTGTTAGCCGATGCGAGTTCTTCCAATATTTTTTGAACATCTAAATCGGAGAGACCATCGGGTATCGGCAGTTTCTCGCTGAATTGAATTTCTTCGGGAACGGCATTTTTAAGCAGTTCATCGATAGAAGCGACTCCGATTTTTTCGAGCATCTTTCGGCGGTCGGAATCTGTATTTGGCAAGAACGAAAATTCTGACATTTTCATTACTCCGAAGTTTCAAGTTATACTATACACGGCTATTTTCAAGTTACAGAGAACACAGAGAAAAACAATGTAAAATTCAAAATGGACAATGAGCAATTCCCTATTCCACAACCCACAATGCCGTTAGGCTCTCGATAATTTGAGCGACTATCCCGTCCCGCCGGAGTGGGATTTTGCTTCGTTCAACAAAAAGCGACAATGGTGAATGCCAAAGGCATAATGGTAAAGAGGAACGCTTGTTATTCTCCTATCAATTTTTTATATTCATCGGGAGAGAGTAAATTGCTCAATTCTTCACTGTTATTTATTTTAATTTTTAGCATCCATCCATCTCCATACGGGTCTTTATTGACGATGTCTGGTGCGGTTCGCAGCGATTCGTTTATTTCGATAATTTCACCTGTTGCGGGAGCATATACATCGGAAACTGCTTTAACTGCTTCGATTGTAGCAAATGCTTCGCTGGCGGATACTGTTCTTTTTGTCGGTGGCAGTTCGATAAAGACGATATCGCCGAGTTCGCCCTGTGCATAATCTGTAATACCGACTGTTACAATATCGCCATCTACTTTTGCCCATTCGTGCTCTTTCGTGT
>JALTEE010000375.1 GCA_027007865.1 bacterium | reverse complement strand
TATAGATACATCGAGAGTGCAAACCCCAGCAAGATGCATATTTAAGCTGTCCTGAGCAAAAACACCCGCAAAAACAGCAAAAAACAGCAAAACAACAAAAACACGGCGTAACATTGGAAAACCTCCCTAAACAGACAGCAGAAACCATCTGCATAATTTATTTTCGCAATATTAGACAGTCTAAAATCTGTTCTTTTGTAATATTATATCGAAAATGTTTGCAATTTCAATATAATTTTTACGGAATAAAAGTATGGGAATAGATTTAGTGCGAATTTTTAAGCATTCGGAAACATCGCCGTTATCGATAAATCCTTTACTTTCGCGCCTCGACAACGGGCAGCAAAAAAAGTCGGCATCGCTCGGGATGTGATAATCGGGTGTTGTGGGCAGCGCCGTCTGCGGATTATATGCAAGATATTTATCTGCCATAAAATGTGGGTCAGGAGTCCAAATTATTGCTCGAATTATTTATATCTTAATATAGCGCCAATTCCACCAATTTTTCGCATAACTTCGTTCCTTTGCGGAAAGAATTCCACATACGCCGATGTCGCTTCTGCGAGAGATGTCAATTGTTCCGCGATTTTGCTATCGAGCATTTCATCGAGCAGCAGCATATCGACCTGCCCGCGCCGGAGCGCTGTTTGCGTTTCCTCGATACCTTTCACAGCAAGTCCGTTTCTGCGGAGTTCTGCAACAAATTTCTCCAAAATGTTCTTCTCTTGTTCCCGCTCAATCTGTTCGAAAATCGGCGCAATCTTTTTCAAAAAATCATCTTCACCTGCGTCTAAATCCCATTTTACAGTGGCAATTACCATATCCTGCAAATTTTTAGCGAGTTCATTATGGATAGCGTCTAAAATTCTTTCCCTTCCTGCAAGCAAAATCCTTTTCACACCGATTTCAGAAAATATTTTTCGAGCGTTTTCGGCGACATCTTTGGAAAAGTGTTTGACCTGCTTATCGCGCCTGCGCTGGTATCTCATTTGCGACCAGCCGCCGACTTTGCTGAGATGATGAATTTTCGTCCGCAGCGAATGAGCGTCTTCGATTGTCTGCCCCGCAGCGACAAAGATTCTTGCGCCCGATGCGTCGGCTACGATTACGCCAACTGGCTCGTATTCGTCCAATTCCAGTGCGAGAGGTAAAATTAGCGCTTCTTTGTCGAGAGCGATAAAAGATTTTTCGGGAGAAACGGTAAGTTCGACGCCTCGACTGTAGTCGGCGCCGATATCGGCAAAGAAAGCAAGCCCCGGACCGCGATAGTTTTGCGAACTCTTCTTATTCAGATAATCTTTCAGTAGCGTGAGCGATACATCGAAATATTCCGCTTCATCTTTTGTCAGCAGCGATAAAAGGCGTTCTCGTTCGGATTCCACAAATTTCCTTGTGGCATCCCAATCGTTTGTGGTGTCGATGTATGCCGACATTATAGTTCGTTCAGTTTCGGCAAGTTGAGCGAGGTCTCTTAACAATTCTTTTGAAATTTTCATAGATACAAGATTTTTTTACGATTTGTTTTTTTAGCCAAATTATCATTCTTGGAACAATGTTTTTGCAACCTTTTCCTCGATATTTTCACGCAGCGATTGCATCACAGCATCGAGTGTGTCGTTATATCTTACTTTTTGTTGCTGGATTAGAAACCCGTTCCAGTCCTCATCCACGAATTTAATTGATAAATTGGGTTTAACGCCGAGTTTTTCTTCGATTTTGCCCATTGCGATTCGCAAAAATTTTTCGTCCAAAACATTTTTATCAGCAGCAACGATGATTTCGCCTTCGCTCTGCCCCAATTCCACAAGTATCTTTGCAAAAAAGGCTCTATATTCG
>JALTEE010000374.1 GCA_027007865.1 bacterium | reverse complement strand
GGAGTGATATTATTATGGCAAAGAAAAAAACTAAATCATTTAAGAAAAAAAAGGTTAAACTGCTGGAGATAAGAAAAGGCGATATTGTCGAAATAATACATGGGAATGACCGCGGAAAGCACGGCAAAGTATTAAAAGTATATCCCAGAAGCCAGCGATTGATTGTCGAAGGTATCCGATTCATTAAACGGCATACGAAACCGACACAGCAGGACCAGAAGGGCGGTATTCAGGAACGAGAAGCGCCTGTTCATATATCCGATGTTATGTTGATATGCCCAAATTGCGGTGCAAAAACGAGAATAGGACACCATTTCCTCGAAGACGGAACAAAAGTGCGTGTTTGTATGGTTTGTAACGAAATGATAGACAATAGATAGGAGTTTTTTTAGGATATAAAAATAATCGTGATATAGTGAATATTATCACTGCTGGTTGGCGCACAACGACGCCCACCCCGAAGCAGGAGGAAAAAATGGATAGCGAAAACTACATTCCGCGCTACAAAAATATCTACAAAGACGAAGTTCTTCCAAAACTGATGGAAACGCTCGGTTTTAAAAATGCTAATCGAGTTCCTCGACTCGAGAAGATAATCGTCAATGTCGGTATCGGCGAGGCTGTGAGAAATTCGAAATTGATGGGGTCGGTGATGAAAGACCTCATAGCTATTACGGCACAAAAACCGCTTGTCTGCAAAGCGAAGAAATCGATTGCGAATTTCAAATTGAGGGAAGGAATGTCAATCGGCGCGAAAGTCACTCTGCGCGGCGCAAGAATGTGGGACTTTTATGATAGATTGGTCAACATCGCAATGCCGAGAATCAGAGATTTCCGCGGCGCCAATACCGATTCATTCGACGGACACGGAAATTATAATTTCGGTATCGAAGAACAAATTATATTCCCCGAAATCGAATACGATAAGGTGGATGCAATCAGAGGAATGAACATAACATTCGTAACTACCGGGAATACTGACGAAGAAGGATACGAGTTATTGAAAGCGCTCGGTTTCCCGTTCAAGGCAAAAGAATAAACAAATACCGGAGACTTATATGGCGAAGAAATCTATGATAGAAAAATCGAAACGCAAACCTAAGTTCAAGGTTCGGCAGCATAACCGCTGTCAGCGGTGTGGCAGGCCAAGAGGATATTACCGTGATTTCGGTCTTTGCAGAATTTGCCTGCGAGAACTCGTGAACAACGGCGAAATTGTCGGCGTTAAAAAAGCAAGTTGGTAAAAGCACAATATTTTAACGAGCGGAAACCGCAGGATACTTCTTGCAGGTCCGCCGAGAATATAAAACAGGAGGATAAAAATGGGCGTAATAATCGACCCTGTGGCTGATATGCTCGCAAGAATCCGAAACGCACAGACGAGGCTGCATCCAACATTGAAAATGCCGCATAGTAGAGTGAAACAGCAGATTGCACGCATCCTCACGGAAGAAGGATATATTCGAGGCTATCGAGTTGTCGCTCTGGATAAAGTTAAAAAAATTCTGAAGATTTACTTAAAATACAATGGTAAAAAACCTGCGATAAAAGCTTTGGTGAGAATTTCTAAACCCGGCAGAAGAATTTATACGAAACTTTCTTCGATGCCGTCTGTTCGTGGCGGTTTTGGTATCGCTATTTTATCCACGCCGCGGGGAATTTTAACCGATAGACAAGCAAAACTACTTCATGTGGGCGGAGAAATTTTGTGTTATCTATGGTGAAAATTTCAAACGGGATGAAATGTATTGGGCGGTTCATTGTTTTACGAGTATATCTATAATGTATTAAATATTTCGTATGAACAAATTTAAGGAAGGTAAAATATGTCGAGAGTA
>JALTEE010000373.1 GCA_027007865.1 bacterium | reverse complement strand
TTCCGAAATCGCCCCGATGATAAGAGAATATATCGAGAATTGGAAACGGGATAAGGGGATATAAGATATTTTCTATTTGACACGAGCCAATTTCTCATTATCTTTTTTGGCAGAAGGATAAAATAATTAAAATCTTGCAAACACAAATATCATCGCCACCGAATTTCGTAGTGGCGAGGTCGCCTCGCTCATTGAACAAAGATATTTATTATGAAAAACGCGATAGTCAACAAGGGAGCATGCTCTCTTGTTCACATCATCTTCAACAAGGGGTTGCAACCCTTTATGAGTCCTGCAAAATAAGAAATTTTGTCATTGCGAGTGAAACGAAGCAATCTCGATTGGTTGTAAATAAAAAGATTGCCGCGTCGTTGCACTCCTCGCAATGACATTACAGACCTATTTTGCAGAAGCCATTAACCCTTTGTTAAAGGAGGTATAAAATGCGTAGTATTATCGTTTTTGTAGCGGCGCTGCTGCTTTTTGCCGGTGCGTGCCTTGCCCAGCCAACTATTGAATGGCAGAAATGTCTTGGGGGAAGTGCTTGGGATTGGACGGTTTCCATTCAACAGACAAGAGATGGCGGATACATCGTGGCGGGATATTCCTATTCCAATGATGGCGATATCAGCGGAAACCATGGCAACTATGATTATTGGGTAGTGAAGTTGAATTCTGCTGGCGCTGTAATCTGGCAGAAATCGCTCGGCGGAAGCAGTTGGGATAGAGGATATTCCATTCAACAGACATCCGATGGCGGGTTCATCATAGCGGGAGAATCCTGGTCCAATGATGGCGATGTCAGCGGAAACCACGGCTGGTGTGATTATTGGGTAGTGAAGTTGAATTCTGCTGGCGACATTGTTTGGCAGAGAAGCCTCGGCGGAAGTGATTGGGATGAAGCGTATTCCATTCAACAGACAACCGATGGCGGGTTCATAGTGGCGGGAGACTCCTGGTCCAATGATGGCGATGTCAGCGGACATCACGGAACACCAAGCGGTTCTTCTGATTATTGGGTAGTGAAGTTGAATTCTGCTGGCGCTGTAATCTGGCAGAAATCGCTCGGCGGAAGTGATGGTGATGAGGCGCGTTCCATTCAACAGACATCCGATGGCGGGTTCATCGTGGCGGGATGGTCCGATTCCAATGATGGCGATGTCAGCGGAAACCACGGCGGCCATGATTATTGGGTAGTGAAGTTGTCGCCGGAAGATGCGATAAGCGAAAGCAACAAGGGGTTGCAACCCCTTGCCTATACAATAAGCGCACATCCCAATCCGTTCAATTCGTCGTGCGCCATCACCGCGCCTGCGGGAGCGGATGTGGAAATATACGATTTGCGGGGAAATGTTGTGTATAAAACCCCCTCTATCTCTCGGTCCCTTTCTCCCCAAGGAGAAAGGGATGACTTGGCAGCCGAGGATGGCAGTGAAAATCCTTCTCCCTCGGGAGAAGGTGGCTCAACGAAGTCGAGACAGATGAGGGGTTTCATCTGGACGCCCGACAAATCGACCCCGTCGGGAATTTATTTAATAAGAGCAACAATCGGCGACAGAACAATCACCAAGCAAGCTATTCTAATGAAATAACCAAAGCAATTATCAAATGACGGATACCGATTTCGACATTTTGCAGGACGAAACCGTTACGATTCGCGAGCGGGATACATTAGTTCAAGTCCGCACAAAAATTTCCGAAATCGCACCGATGATAAGAGAATATGCGGCGAGCGAATTGCCAGTCCTGACGGGAATTTCTATTGAGACGAAAAGTGTGTCGCCGTATAGAGAGATACATAAAAGTAGAAACAGTATAGTGTTCCATAACATAATATGCTCCTTATAATTAAGG
>JALTEE010000372.1 GCA_027007865.1 bacterium | reverse complement strand
AACGTAACTACACTGTGATAACGGAGTAATTATGAGTGCAATAGCAAAAGCTCGATTCGAAGGTACGATCCAACCCTGGGGCAATAGCCTGGGAATCCGAATCACGAGACCTGTCAGCAAAATGTCCCGTTTAGGACGAGGCGACAAGGTGATCATCGAAGTAACCGATGATGGTCTCCTGGTCCGAGCAAAGATAAAGAAGAAGCGCGTGAGGTTGCCGTATTCTGAATCCCAACTGCTAAAGGGAATGACGCCACAAAAGGCCCATGCAGACGAGTTGCCGACACCATTGCCGTCTGAGATAAGGGCCTGACATGGCAAGACGATATATCCCTGATCGTAATGATATTGTCTGGCTTGATTATGAGCCGACCAAGGGCAAAGAAATAGGAAAATACAGGCCAGCATTAGTGCTCTCCAGTAAGGAATACAACAGGCGTACGGGGCTCCTGATTTGTTGTCCTATCAGTACGAGTATCCGGAGTGCTGTTACGGAAGTGCCGGTCAAAAATTTGCCGCAACAATGCGTGGTGGCTGCAAATCTCATCCATACGCTGGATTGGCGAGTAAGAAAGGTGAAGAAGGAAACGGAAGCAGAGCCTGATGTGATGGATGAGGTATTGATACGTCTGATCCCCTTAATTGGGGTGGACCAGGTTATCGAAAGGCTGATACAGGAAAATCAATAATTTTTATACAACAGTCAGGTGACCGAGAGGAAGCAATTATACATACTAACAGGTCCTGTTTACAGCTAGTGTTGTCAGTCACTTTATTTAGAAAAATACCGGCATGTTTTGGTTTGATTATTAAAGAGGTGAACTGAGCATGAAGATAAAATAATCTGACCAGCAAACCTTCGTCATTAATATTCGCTGTCCTCCTTATGCCTCAAAAAACCTAAGAATTGGGGCAAAGCCCTTCACTGCTCACAGGAATTGACCCGCCTCTGCTCATAAAAATTGACCCGCCAGAATTATGCTCAAATTTTGACCCACCTCTGATTTCTTAATTTGATTTTTCCAGCATAGCCCGGTTTGTGGACCTCCAGTAATTTCATTTCTGGGAGGGGGCATCATAAGCCGGATTTGTATTTTTTGTGGAAAGTCATTTGAACCATGTCCAACAGCACCTAATCATTTGATGCACTGACTGCCATCTCTGTCCTCCAATATCTTCTTTTGGATCCACAGATTTCGCAGATTACACGGATTACTCTAATCATCATGAAGGATAATGCGAAATCTATAGGGCTTAATTCCCCACAGCTTGCCGCTATAGATAAGGATAACACACTCATTTTGATACCCCGTCCGCTTACAGCAGGGTAGTCTATTTTACTGGAAACACTAAATAATAAATTACGTACGAAATCAATAAGCAATCGTACGATCCAAGGCGAATTTGCATTTTCGCCTATTCCATATTGAAGCCACCTTTTTCATGCACTGCGCATCTGATCAACTTCAGCATACTATAGAACCTCATGACCTATTCCTCACTTTCTCATTTTTGAGACAAAGGACATACCCATCTCAAGGAAGAAAACAGGTGCTCCTTGAGCACATACTGGTCATAGGCTGCAAACAGGTCTGTCTTTTTTAATTGCCTGATCACGATCTTTGGGTCATTCATTGGAACTTACAACCACGTCCCAGGCCGGCAGTAACCTTTCTCATGGTTTCAGGAGCAGCTTGATGTACAAGATCAGGGCACTCTGCCTATTAATCCGCACTGAAACCCTTCAAAAGGCTACCACTGGCCGGGGGGAATGTGAACAGTTACCTTGGTTTTTGCAGCATTGGAAACCCTGGCTCCGGAGCGCAGCGGAGGAGAACAGGGAGGGTCCTATGCCC
>JALTEE010000371.1 GCA_027007865.1 bacterium | reverse complement strand
GTCATAATTCGCGATTTATTTTCTATTTCAACAGTGCGTGGATGTTCATAAAAATTTGTTCGGGTCTGAAAGTATTGATTTGAATCGCAGATGATGGGCAAGCAGTAGCGCACGCTCCGCAACCTTTGCACAATATCGGATTAACGGACATAATTCCAGTTGCCTCGTCGAACTCGTTTGCGCTGTATTCGCACATCGGTTCGCACAATCGGCAGCCCGAACATCGCTCCGCATCGACCACGGCGACCACAGGAGCAACGATAATTTTATCCTGCGATAGAATGTGCAGTGCGGAAGATGCCGCCGCCTTTGCGTGAGCGACGGTATCGGGAATGTCTCTCGGCGCTTGTGCTGTTCCTGCGAGAAAAATGCCGTCGCTGAATGTATCCACGGGGCGCAGTTTCGGATGCGCTTCAAGGAAAAAACCATCCTGCGAACGCGGGATGCGTAGTTTGCGCGACATCTCGTCGATATCTGCTCGCGGAACAATGCCTGTGCCGAGAATCACTAAATCCGCTTCCTCTTCGACGACCTCGCCGGCAATCGTATCTTCGGCGCGAACGATGGTTTTGTCCCCTCGGCGAAATATTTCAGAAACGCTCCCTCTGCGGAAAAACACACCCTCGTCGCGCACACGGTCGTAAAATTCCTCGTATCCTTTGCCGAATGCGCGGATGTCCATATAAAACGATGTGATTTGCGCTTTTGGCAACTCTTCTTTTATCATATGCGCGTGTTTTATCAAATACATACAGCAGACACGAGAGCAGTATTCGTTGCCGACAGTTTTATCCCGCGAACCGACACAGTGAACGAGAACCACTTTTTTCGGCTGTTTCCCGTCGATTACAATTTCGCCGCCCGTCGGTCCCGATGGGGATAAGATGCGTTCAAATTCCAATCCCGTGATAACATTGGGATTTTCCTCGTATCCGAGTTCGGGCTTCTTGCGCGGGTCGAACGGGTCATATCCTGTCGCAACGATGATTGCAGCAACATTAAGTTCGATTTGTCTATCGACCATATCGTGAACGATTGCCTCCGGTTCGCAAACTTTTTCGCACTCGCCACATTCGACACATCCGCCGCAGGCAAGACAGCGACCTGCTTCTTTGACAACCTGCTCTTCCGAAAGCCCGAGCGAAACTTCATCGAAATTTTTGATGCGCTCTTCTGCGGGGAGAAACGATTCCCGTTCGCGCTTTTGTTTCTTATATGGCGGCGGAAATTGCACATCATCGACTTTTGTTTTGCGAGTTGGCCTGCCTTCTGCGAGGTCGATATTCTGCAAATATCTGCGAATAGATTCCGCTGCTTCTTTTCCCGCAGCAACCGCTTCGATTGCCGAAGCAGGACCGGTTGTGGCATCTCCGCCGGCGAAAACGCCAGAGATGCTCGTGGCAAGCGTGATTTCATCGACGATAATTTTCCCGCTCCGTCTATCGACTTCGATTGGCGAATTTTCTGGGATAAACGATGAATCGGGGCGCTGTCCGATTGCAAGCAGAACGGTGTCGGCAGGAACGATGAACTGCGAACCTTCGATGGGTATCGGTTCGCACATTCGCCATCTTTCGCTGTATTCACCCAGTTTTACGCTAACAAACTCCACGCCCGTCAGTTTTCCCCCTTCGCCGACAAAACGAACAGGCATAGATAAAAACCTGAACTCGATTCCTTCTTCCAGCGCCTCGTCGATTTCTTCGCGATAGGCGAACATATCGTAGAAAGATTCGTGAAGTGAAATCACGGTGACCCTTTCTGCAGCGAGTCGTTTCGCAGCACGCGCCGCATCGATTGCAGAATTGCCACCGCCGATAACGATTACATTATCCCCGATATCTATTCGTTCACCGGAGTTTATTTTCTTTAGAAAATCGATAGCATATACCACACCTTCCAGCTCTTCGCCGGGGAGCCCGAGTCTATTTTCCTTGTGAGCGCCCGTTGCGATGAAAACCGCATCGAAGCCATCTTCGAGCAATTTTTCTGGGGACTCTATTCTCCTGCCAAGTTCGAATTCCACTCCCCAACTTTTTATGAACTCTATGTCCTTTTCAATCGCCTTTCGAGATAGTCTGAACTCGGGAATTCCAGCGATGAGCATCCCGCCGGGTTTTTCCATCTCGTCGAAAACGACTGTCTTATATCCTTGTCTCGCCAGTTGGTATGCACAGGAAAATCCAGCGGGTCCAGCGCCGATTATCGCCACTCTTTTATCCTTCGGTTCGGGCAATTCTGGCGGAACAACTTCTTCCTCGTAGTCAGCGATGAATCTTTTCACTGCCCTAATCGATATCGGTTCGTCGAACTCTCCGCGTTTGCATTTCGATTCGCAGGGGCGAGAACATATTCTTCCGCAGATGGATGCGAGCGGATTGTCTTTTCGCTCCAATTCGAGTGCTTCTGCGAATTTTTTCTGCGATGCAAGTGCGACATATCCCTGCACATTCACGCCTGCTGGACATTCGAATCGGCACGGCGCAAGCGGGCGCTTGTCGATTACTACTTTGTTCGGAACTGCCTGCGGGAAAGGACGATATATAGCGGAACGCATACCGAGCGATTGCTGAAATTCCGATGGAATCCGCACCGGACAGGCTTTCAGACATTCACCACAGCCGTTGCATTTGTCCCAATCAACAAATGTGGCTTTTCGACGAACCGTAACTTTGAAATTACCGATAAAGCCTTCGATACTATCGACTTCCGAGTATGTGAGCAGTTCTATATTTTTATGCTGCGATACTGCGACGGTTTTTGGCGTAAGGATGCAGGCGGAACAGTCGAGTGTGGGAAATGTTTTGTCGAGTTGCGCCATTCTTCCGCCGACGGACGATTCCCGCTCCACGAGATATACTTTGTATCCCGCATCTGCGATATCGAGAGCGGCTTGCATACCTGCGATTCCGCCACCGATGACGAGCGCATTGTGATTCAGGTCTGTTTCGAAATCACGCAGCGGTTTTGAAAGCGAAACTTTTGCAACTGCGCCTCGGACGAGTGAAATCGCCTTGCTCGTCGCTTCTTCTCTGTCATCGTGAACCCACGAACACTGCTCGCGAATATTGGCGATTTCCACATTATATTTATTCAATCCCGCCGACTGTGCAGCGTTCATAAAAGTCGGTTTATGCAGCGTTGGAGTGCAGCAACCCACAACCACACCATCGAGACCGTATTCTTTGATAGCATTCTTTATGCGGTTCTGTCCCGGGTCGGAACACATATATTGATAGTGAGTGGCGAATGCCACATCCTTTTCGTGGGAAAGTGTTTCTGCAACACGCTCCACATCGACCGTTCGAGCGATATTCACTCCGCAATGACATATAAATACGCCGATTTTCCGCATAATTCCCCTACTTCATTTCCTCGATTTTCTGTTTGAGCGCCGGAATGACCTTGAACATATCCTCGACAATTCCGTAGTGCGCCACGCTGAATATCGGCGCATTCGGGTCTTTGTTCACCGCTATAATCGTATCAGCGTTTTTCATTCCTGCGAGATGTTGGAATGCGCCGCTTATGCCGAGAGCGATGTAAAGTTTCGGTTTCACGGTTTTTCCTGACGAGCCGACCTGTCTTTCATTCGGCAGCCATCCCGCATCGACGATAGGGCGCGAGCAGGCTAAAACAGCGCCGATAGATTCCGCAAAATCCTTCACTAACGCGATGTTTTCCTCATCCTTAATTCCTCTGCCGACCGAGACGATTTTTTCCGCCTGCGTAATGTCGATTTCTCCCGCTGCCGCTTCGATAAATCCTAAAAATTCTTTACTATCGAAATCTTTGTCGAATGTGAACGAAATTTTCTCCACTTCGCCCGATTTCTGACCATCCTCCGCTTTTACTGCGCCTTGCAGCAGTGAAATTATTCCGCCGTTCTGCACATCGAAAGAATATTCGCTGTCGATTTTCCCACCGTATAGCGGAACTTTCGCGATTACTTTTTCGCCGTCGATGTGGAAATCGACGCAATTTGTTATAATAGGAATATCGAGGTGCGCAGCGAGCGACGGCGCAATTTCGAAAGAAGCCGATGTATGTCCAAAGATTGTCAACAACGGTTTCCGCTCGTCGATAATCGAAGACAGCGCCTCGCGGTAATAATCGGAATGCAGATGAGCGAGTTTTTCGTTTTCGACATACAAAATTTTATCTGCGGCAGTTGTCAGCGAGCGAGCGATTTCGTCCGCATCGCTACCGAGAATAACAGCAACAGTTTGTCCGCCGGTTTCACCGGACAATTGCCGCGCTTTTGTCAAAATTTCGAGACTGACATCCTGTATTTTTCCCTGCCGATGTTCGATAATCGCAAAAATATCTTTGCTCATTTTTCACCTCTTACCTTATATAATGTGATTTTTCGTGTTTATCGCGGTCGGAATGCCGCTTTTACAAAAATGTTATATCAATCCTTTTTCTTTCAATTTTTCCGCCAATTTCTGCGCCGATTCTTCCGGTGTTCCCGAAAAAATTTCCGCTCGTTCGCCTTCGGCGGGATACGATATTTTATCGAGGACAACCTTGCTTTCGGGAACATCGGCGTCCTCTATAATTTCGATTTCCTTTTGAGATGCTCTTTTTATTCCCAGAATCGAAGCGTATCTCGGCTCGTTCATTCCCGTTTGAACGGTGATTACCGCGGGGAATTTCATTCGATATTTAGCGGTCAATCCACCTTCGAGTTCTCGTGTTATTTCCGTCTCTTCTTCTTCCTGTGAATTCATTTCGACTGCCATCGTGATGTGTGGAATTTCGAGTTTTTCGGCGAGCATAGAACCTACTTGGCTGAATGCGTCGTCGCTTGCGAAAGCACCTGTGAAAACGACATCGTAATCGAGTTCTTTAATCTGTTCCGCCAGCAGAGATGCGACAGCATTGGCATCTAACTCGTCGATATTTTCGGGAGTAATCCTAATCGCGCTTGTTGCGCCTTTCGCAAGTGTCATACGAATTATTTCATCGGTTTCCGATGGTCCAACGGAGATAATTATCACATCGCCATCGAATTCTTCCTGCAATAACAATGCTTGTTCGAGAGCGTAATTATCCGCATCGTTAAGTGAAAAGACGAGATTTTCCGCTTCGAGTTTTTTCCCATCGGGTGCAATTTTCAATGTTGCCTCAGCCGTTTCGGGCACGCGTTTAATACAAACGATACTGTTCATAATTAAAATCCTCCTTCTGCGATAATCGTGCAAATATCCATCACTTTTATTTTATCCTCCGATTTTGTTGTTTTCACCGCATCCGATAGCGTTAGAAAACAAAACGGACAGCTCGTTGCGATGATTTCCGCTCCGAGCGTTCTTGCATCTTTCACGCGTTCTTCCGCATTTCGCGGGCTGTCGGATTCCACTTCGAGCCACATTCTTCCGCCGCCGCCTTCACAACATAAACTGCGCTCCCTATTTCTGCTGAATTCGAGCAGTTCGTTTTTTTCGGGAAGCAGCGTTTTCAATATATCGCGCGGTGCATCATATTCGTCGTTTTGTTTTCCCAAAAAACACGGGTCGTGAAAAACGATTTTTTCAGCAGTTTCTTGCGGTATTTGCAGTTTCCCAGCATCCAAAAGTTCCTTCAAAAATTGTGTGTAATGCAGCACCTCGAAATTCAGCCCATACTCATTTTTGAATGTGTTATAGCAATGTGGCGAAATCGTTATCATCCTGTTGAATTTGTATTTGTCAAAGAGTTTGCTATTTTCTTCGACGAGCATTTCGAAAAGTCCTTCTTCGCCGAGTCTTTTAACTTCGTTTCCGCAGCAGGATTCGGCTGTTCCGAGTATAGCGAAATCGACTTCTGCACGGTTTAGTATTTTCGCTAATGCTCGCGCACTTTTTTGCACTTCGGGGTCGTATGCGGGTGTGCATCCCACAAAGAGCAGAATGTCGGTTTCTTCGCCCTCATTCAGGATACGGACTTTTTCATCGCCGAGCCATTCGGTTCGTTTTTCACGCGCTCGTCCCCAGGGATTTCCGTGTTTGAGGATACTTTCGAGCGCATCGCGCACCGTCGGCTCGATTTTCCCGCGCTCGACCTGATAACTGCGCAGCCCGATTATATAATCCATAACACTGACGCCTTTCGGGCAGCGCTGCTGGCAGGTTCGGCAAGTCGTGCAACTCCAAATATCCTGCGACTTTGGCAGTTTCTTTTGTTCGCGCAGGTTTTGATATATGATTTTCCGTGGGCTTAACGCGGTTCGGAGTGAAACAGGACAACCTGCTGTGCATCTCCCGCACTGAATGCAGCCTAATAGTTCATTTTTGACAAGCAATTGGTGCATTTTTACTCAACCTGCGATGATAAAGGTGATGATACAAAGCATAGATTTTGTAAATAATGTTTCTTATAATAAAAAATCAAGCATTTTGGAAATGCAATCGGATTATTATACGAAAAAGTTTGGTTAATAATAAGTTC
>JALTEE010000370.1 GCA_027007865.1 bacterium | reverse complement strand
GTGCGGTGAGGATTTTTTGAGAAAAGAACTGTTCCGAACAGTATTACAAAACTGGTTCGAATATCCCATCGGCAATGTTCTCGACATCGGTTGCGGAACGCATATTGCATCGTCGGTTCTTTCGGAAAATGATTATCCGCAGGAAAAATTATTCTTAGTCGACATCTTCGCAAAAATGGTTGATATTTTTGCAGAGAGAAATTTCAGCGTAATAAAAACTCTCGAATGGGAGAAAAATCTTTATCTTATCTGAAATTATAGCGTGCTATAATTGAAGAATAAAATAATGGAAAAACATCGAGAAATATCGCATTTAGCAGTTTTGCTGGCGTTATCGGTAGATTGTATTTTTGATAGGTGCGCCTGTGCCCGTATCGTCGAAAGGCGCAATTGTGCAGGGAATTCCGGGTATTGTTGCTCAATCCATAATTATCCCTGCCACTGTTGCTGCAGTTCATTCGATACACGGGGAAAGATCGCACTAAACCATTATCTTGCACTATGAGATATATCTTTTCTACAATTATTTTGCTGATTCTATCTGCCTACTGTGCGGAAGAAATTTTTCCGATAGCGGTTCTCGTCGAGCCATCATCGGGTGGGAACTTTGGCTGGTCGATTGCTGCTGGCGATTTCGATGGTGATGGCATTCGAGATATTGCTGTCGGCGCACCGATGACGAAAATTGCGCTCGAACCGACTCCGCGAGGAATCATATATATTTTTACAGATGGCGATTTTTCCGCACCATCGCTCGAAATCGTCGGGCTTTCAACCGGCGACCAAATGGGAATTTCACTCGACTGCGCAGGCGACTTCAACGGCGATGGATACGACGACTTGCTTGCGGGGGCGAATGTCGTGGACCACACCGGCGCTGCATATATATTTTTCGGCGGACCAAGTTTAGATAATGTTCCCGATGTCGCATTTGGCGGAGAAAGCCCATACGACAATTTTGGCTATTCCGTCGCAGGATTGGGCGATATAAACGGCGATGGTTTCGACGATGTCGCAGTCGGAGCGCTCTACAACGATGCACGAGGATGGCGCACTGGACGAGTCTATATCTATTTCGGCGGCGCCACTCCCGATACAATCCCAGACCTTATCATCACAGGTCTCGATTCGCTCGACGATTTCGGCACGGATTTGGATGGCGGATTCGATTTCGATGGCGACGGTGTTCCCGATTTGCTCGTGGGAGCAGCGCAAGCGGGAGGTTCGCCGCCGCTAAAACCCGGCGCTGCATATATATTCACGGGCAACAGAATCTCGATGGGAATCGAAGTTCCAGAATTCACTTTCACAGGCGAATTCCCGATGAACTTTTTCGGCGGAACACTTGCTGCGCTCGGTGATGTCGATGGCGACGGTTTCGACGATGCCATTTCCGGCGCATACAATTACTGCGAAGACGACTCCTGCTATGGCAAAGCGTATATCTATTTCGGGAAAGCGGGCACATCGTCGCCATTTGAAATTCCCGATATGATAATCGAAGGCAGAAACGGGAGCGATAATCTCGGCGGCTGCGTCGGTGCCCCCGGAGATGTCGATGGCGATGGATATGCCGATTTCGCAGTCTCCGCAAATTACGACCCGATTACAGATACATATCCCGGCGAAGTGCTTATATTCACTGGCTCTGCAGAACCAGACACCATTTGTGACTATTTTTGCCGCGGAGATACATCTGGCGGAAATTTCGGTTGGTCTATCGAAGGACTCGGCGATGTCGATGGCGATACCTATCCCGACTTTGCAATCGGCGCACCGAGTTATCACGACACGGGAAAAGTTTATATTTATGCCGGTTTCTCGACTGTTTCCCCCGTGAATGCTGAACTTGTGTTGCCATTCGACGGCGCAGTATCATCGGATTCGCTCCAACAAACAATATTTGCAATTTTCTCCGAGCGGATAATCGATACAAACTCAATAATAATAACTGTCAATGGCGACACGATTTTAGGAGAGGACAGTGAAATCTTTTTCCACAACGATACTTTGATTTTCCAGCCATCATCTCCATATTCGGATGGCGATACCGTGCAAATTTGTTTGCTAAACATCGAAACGACGGTCGGCGACCCGCTATCCGAAACTGTTTGCACACGCTTCCTCGTCGATTTATCGCCGCCAGTAGTGGTTTTATCTGTTCCCGGCGATGGCGATGTTGTAAATTTCCGAAAAAAATTGTGCGCATGGCTCATTATCGATTCGGTGAGCGGAAAAATCGACACCTCGCATTTCGCTTTTGCGGACAGCGAAATTATCGCAATAAATATGATTTCATACGGCAAATTCGCATCCATCTGGACGGTATCGGACAGCGCTCCCATCGCAGAACCCGATGTGCCCTATGAAATCTGCCTGCATAATCTATGCGATTCCCCCGATTACGGCGAACCGAACTGCGCCGAAGATATTTGCATAACGATTTCTTTCCGCCGACAATGGATGGCATCGCTCACGGCGACAGTCGCAGGCAAAGTGGCGGCAAATCTCGTTATCGGACAAGCAGTCGGCGCATCGCAAGGATACGACCCGATTTCAGATTTGCTGATGCTTCCGCCGACACCAGACGAAACCGATGTCAGACTGGGAATTTCTCCGATATATCTACAGCGCAATTTTCAGGATGAAATGGCAGAAACATTGGTCTGGCACATAACGAATTTTGACACGATGCCGGCAATAATCGAGTGGGACTTTTCCGATTTCCCCGACGGCGCATTTTTATGGAACGATACTTTTAGTATCGGATATCTCGATTCCGCTATATTAGCGCCGGGCGAAGAAGCACAGATTGTAGCAAAATTCGGCGCGCCGAAAATCTTTAATATGCAAATCGAAAACGGTTGGAATTTACTCGGCTTTCCCGGCGAACCTGCATTCGATAATGTGGACGATTTTTTTAAAATCGATGCAATCGGCACATTTGCATATCGAAACGATAGATACGAAAATCTTTTGCGCTGGCTCGGTGGATGCGGATTCTTCGTATATGGATTTTATCCCACGATGCTGCCTGTGTGGCGCTACCCCGCATCGGAGCAATTCTATTGTTTCAACTCGGGCTGGGAACTGATTTCTCCGCCAGTGAACGATGCGGAAATAATTTCCGACCCATCCGGCGCATACATTCCCCCGCTGTTCGGATATGACGGCACATCATATTTCCCCGCAGATACGCTGCGCATCGGTGCGGGATATTGGATTATGATGCTCGAAGACGGCGATGTAAAATTATTTAATGAATAACTAATTCATAATTTGAATTTGCTGAAAAACAGGTTTTGCTTATAGTTTTTTCGACCTCTTTGACCAACATAGTATTTTCTGTGAACAAGGGAGCATGCTTCTTTATTTAGCATCGCAGTTCTCATTTTATACCTTTTCCTTTTTGTGTTTCAGCAGTATAAAGCCTGCTGTTGACGAAAACACCCGAGTCAATAGACTGCTTTAGCTGTTTGCTGTTGCATCTCTCTATTTCCCACAATTCCAACAACCTAGGCAAAATGAAACCTGCTTTTCAAATTTTATTAAATCTAATTGCACGATAAAATAATGTCGATGAAATTCTTAAAATATGACACATCCTTTACCGCGACGGCATACCGGTTATATGACTGCCCGTTTTTTTCTCCAATTTGTGCTCGATACAAAACTCCTGATGAATATGTTCGGTAACAGTCGAGAATACCGATAATGGCAAGCGTGAAAAGGTTCGCTGCGATGCGACATAGAGAAGGATATGAAATCGCAAAAAATAAATTACTGCTTTTTCACAACAATTGGTTAGATGTGTCCACGATTCCCAATGCCTGTTTCAATTTTTTATAGAACTCGGGATTTTTAGGCAGTGGCGCGCCCACGATTTGCGATATTATTTTGCCTTTGTCTATCAAAATTCTCGTTGGCAATTTCGATATTCCCATCGCTGCAAAGAATGATGAATCCGCCCGAACGATTGGAATTTTTATTTTCAAACTATCGAAAAGTTCGGCATAAAATTCGGGCGGTTCATAAGTTACTGCGAGTGCGAGGATTTTTGAATATTTTTGTGCGATGCTGTCGAGTTCGACGAGTTCCGTGCCGCACGGTCCGCACCAACTTGCCACAAACGAGATTACTCCGACGCCACTGCGAAAATCTTTGTCTGTATATTTTTTACCATCCTTGCCTTCGAATGAGAATTTTGGCAATATTTTCAATTTCTCGCTCGTATTTTCCGTTTCGTTTTTCGAACCGCATCCGACGAGCGAAATCGATATTGCAAGAGCGATGAACGCTATTCCGATGAATTTGCTGCGCATTAAAAAATCCTTTCTATTTTAAAATTTTAATTTTTCCGAACCTTTTGTAACTTCCTCGACGAACGATTCCACTTCATCGATTTTCTCTTTCGGAATTTTTGCGGCGACTGCAATGTTGTCCGTGAAATTCTGTGATACAATCACTCCGCCTATAGAATCGATAAGTATTGCCCATTGCGATATTGCGCCGTATGGGATTTTCGCTTCGATTTGCACCATTTCGACCAGCGGGATTTTGCCCGCATTGTCCACAGCGGTTCGCGCAGTTTCTCCGTAAGCACGCGCCAAGCCGCCCGTGCCGAGTTTCGTTCCGCCGAAATATCTTATCACTGCGACCATCGCATTCGATATATTCTGCCCTTTCATCACTCGCAAAATCGGTGCGCCAGCAGTTCCAGACGGTTCGCCCGAATCGGTGAAATATTCATAACTCCCGTCGAAGCCGAGCCGAATTGCATAGACGATATGCGTCGCATCGGCGAAATCTTTTCGCAGTTCGACGAGCAAACTATCGCATTCGTCCCGCGACGAAGCAGGATAGGCAAGACCGTAGAAGCGCGACTTTTTCGTTTCCAGCGATGATTTTCCAACTCGTGCGAGTGTATATTCTTCCACATTTGCCATTTTGCCATTAAATTATTTCGATGCTTTTATCGCCGTGTGCGATTTCGCCGGCGATGAATGCTTTTTCGCCGAGTATTTTTTTCGTGTTATCCGCATCGTCCGAAGCGACGACAAAAAGAAATCCGAAACCCATATTGAATGTTTTGAACATCTCTGCGTCGTCGATATTCCCGATTCTGCGGATGAGTTCGAATATCGGAATTTTTGGCGCACTCGATTTTTTAACTATCGCTGTGCAGTCATCCGGTAGAATACGCACGAGATTTCCGGGAACGCCGCCGCCCGTGATATGTGCCATCCCTTTGATTTCGATTTTCTCGCGCAATTTCTTGACATCGTTCAAATACAAAGTATGTGTTCGCAAAAGCGCATCGCCTGTGGTTGCGCCGAGTTCGTCTATGTAAGTATCCACAGAGAATTTTCCGATATCGAAAAGTGTTTTTCGCGCCAGCGAATAGCCGTTTGTGTGCAGCCCATTCGATGGCAGCGCTATTATTGCATCTCCCGGTGTGATTTTATTGCCGAGTATGATATCGTCCCGTTCGACAATTCCGACGATAAATCCCACGAGGTCGAATTCGTCTGGGGGATAGATGCTCGGCATTTGCGCAGTTTCTCCGCCGATGAGCGGCGCGCGAATATCGCTGCATCCGGCGGAAAGCCCTTCGACAATTTTCGCTATTTTTTCCACCGAGAGATTGGAATGACCGATATAGTCGAGAAAGAACAGCGGGTCGGCATTGTGGACGGCGATATCATTTGCGCAATGGTGGACGAGGTCGATTCCCACCGTGTTATAAATTCCCGCCATCGTGGCGACGATGATTTTCGTTCCCACGCCATCCGCGCTGGATAGCAGAATTTTCCGCCCGCCGATATTATATGCGCCTGCGAAAAGTCCGATGTCGGTAAGAACATTGTGCGTAAAAGTGTTTTTTGCGAGTTGCGAAATCCTTTTCAGCGCCGTATCCGCAGCATCGATATCGACGCCTGCGGACGAATATGTTATTTTATCCATAAAAATCTCCCAATAATCTATTGAAGCAGTGCGATTGCCATAGCGGCGATTGCCTCGCCTCTGCCGATTGAATCGAGTTCTTCGTTCGTCTTCGCTTTTACAGAAACTTGTTCGATAGCGATATCCAGCGCATCTGCGATGTTTTTGCGCATTTCTTCGATATATGTTCTCATTTTGGGGCGCTGCGCTATTATGGTGGAATCGATGTTCGCTATCGACAATCCCGTTTCGGATATGATTTTACCTGTAATTTTGAGAAGTTCGAGTGAATTTGCATCTTTGAATTTTTCATCGTCGTCGGGGAATATTTGCCCGATATCGCCCGCAGACGCAGCGCCTAAAAGCGCATCGATTATCGAGTGGATGAGAACATCGGCATCGGAATGACCGAGCAGTCCTCGCTCGAAATCGATTTTCACGCCGCCGAGCACCAATCGCCTGCCCACAACGAGTTTGTGTATGTCGTATCC
>JALTEE010000369.1 GCA_027007865.1 bacterium | reverse complement strand
CTAATATAAATAATAACACACAATCAAGATACAAGGGGGAACAGGAAATATCTATCACTATGAAACACAATGAGTTAGACATGGAGGTAAAAAATCCAAAAATTGGAGGTAAAAGTAGTTTTCTTATAACAAGTTAGAATAAATTGCAGGAAACATCTGTTTAAATCAAATTTGGAGGCTTTATGATTTCTCAAGATTTTTCAGTCGAAGAATTTCTCGCACGATGGCGAAATTTAAGGGGGTATCTTTGACCTGCCCGGCAAGTCGAACAGGGTTTCCGAAATAGACGAACTGCTTTCTGCGCCAGATGTATGGAACGACCCACAGCGCGCACAAAAACTTTCCGAAGAGCGAAAATATCTGCAAAATCTTATAGATAAAGCGAAATCTATTGATAAAGAAGTTTCCGATATCGGCGAACTCGCAGAGATTATCGAGTCCGACAGCCCCGAATACGCCGAACTTATCGAAGAATACAAGCGTGTCGAGCGCGAATTACGGCAGTTCGAAATCGAAAGTTATCTTTCCGAGCCCGAGGATAATTCCGATGCCGTTCTCGAAATACATTCGGGTGCAGGCGGAACCGAGGCGCAGGATTGGGCGGATATCATACTGCGAATGTATCTGCGATTTTTCGAACGGCGAGGATGGCGCTCAACCGTCATCGATAAACTCGAAGGCGAAGAAGCAGGAATCAAATCCGCTGTCATCGAAGTTCGTGGCGAATTCGCTTATGGATACTTGAAATCGGAAATCGGTGTCCACAGGCTCGTGCGAATTTCGCCGTTCGATGCGAACAAGAGAAGACACACATCTTTCGCATCGGTGTTTGTGTATCCCATCACAGAAGAAAGCAACGAAATCGAGATAAACGACAAGGATTTGAAAATCGACAGATACCACGCCAGCGGACACGGCGGGCAAAATGTCAACAAAGTTGCAACCGCAATCAGAATAACTCACCTGCCGACAAGCACTGTAGTGACTTGCCAAGCAGAAAGGTCGCAACATAAAAACCTCGTGTTGGCGATGAAACTGCTGCGCGCAAAACTGCTCGCTATAATGAAAAAAGAACAGGCTGAAAAGCGCGATGAAGTTGAAAAACAAAAGATGAAAATCGAATGGGGCAGCCAAATACGAAGTTATGTTCTACATCCATACAAGATGGTCAAGGATTTGCGGACGCAGTTTGAGACATCACAGGCGGAAAAAGTCCTCGATGGCGAACTCGATAGTTTCATCGAAGCATATTTAACGATGGGATGAGCAAAGAATGGCGATAAATAAATAGCGAGCGTTAAGAAATAAAATACTGGAGATGAGGTTGTAAACTTGCAAATTTCCATACCCACCACTTTTCTGGGAATTTTCAAGTTTTTTATGCTCTTATTTTGTTCGGGTCATATAACAAGTGCCTATCTGGCTTCGGTGTTTTACGGCACTTTGCTCAAATCGAATTCGCCAATTTTATAAAGTTTAACAGTATCTAACAATATCCAGAAACCAGCATGTGCGGAATAGTCGGCATATATGGCGATAAAATCGAGAAGGCACGCTTCATCGAGATGCGGGATACTCTTTCGCATCGCGGTCCGGATGCCACCGGATTTTACGAGAGCGCTACCGCTCCCGTGATGTTTGGGCACCGCAGATTGCGGATAATCGACATCTCTGAAAATTCCGACCAGCCATTCGTCTCCGACGACGGCAGATTTGCGCTGACATACAACGGCGAAATCTACAACTATCGCGAAATACGAAAGGAACTCGAATCTGCGGGAGAACATTTTTCCACCGATGGCGATGTCGAAGTTGTTCTGCGCTCGTTTGTCAAATGGGGCGAGCGCTGTGTAGAGCGGTTCGAAGGAATGTTTGCGTTCGCCGTGTGGGATAATTACGAGCGCCGCCTCACGCTTTTCCGCGATAGGTTCGGAGTGAAACCGCTGTTCTGGTGGAATGACGGCGAAAATTTTGCATTCGCTTCGGAAATAAAAGCGCTGCTGCTGCATCCCAAAATATCGCCAACTATAAATCGTTATGCAATCGCAAATTTTCTCGAACTCGGATATATTCCCGCTCCGCAATCGGCATTTCAAGGAATTAGAAAACTGCTGCCGGGGCATTATCTCATTGTCTCCGATGGCGTTGCGAATGTCGAAATCGAGCGGTGGTGGAATCCGAGTTCCAAATTTCAAGTTCGAACGCGGAAGTCTGCGAATGAAATATCGTGGAATGAAGACGAATTGGTGAAGCATCTCGAAGAATTGCTCGTTAGGGCTTTCGAGCGCAGGATGGTCGCCGATGTTCCTGTGGGCGTGTTTTTGAGCGGCGGAATCGATTCGTCCGCCGTTGTAGCGCTGCTTGCGCAATCGCATTCGAAACTGCGCACATTCACAATCGGTTTCCCCGACCTCGATTATAACGAAGCGCCTTATGCGCGGCGGGTTTCGGAAATATTCGGCACCGAGCACGAGGAATACATTTGCACGCCCGACGATGTTCGTTCCGCACTCGATTTTCTGCCGAACCATTTCGACGAGCCGTTCGGCGACCAGAGCGCCGTGCCGACTTATCTCGTGGCGAAACTTGCGCGAAAATCGCTCAAAGTAGCGCTATCTGCGGAAGGCGGAGACGAATTTTTCGGCGGATACACGAGATATAACCTTGCAGCACAGTGGCTCGAAACGCCGAAACTTTTCCGCAAAATTTTCGCTGCAACACCGATTATGCTTTTGAAAAAAATGCTGCAAAAAAAGGGAATCGCGCATTCCGAAAGCAAGGCGCTGCGGGCAAAATGGCTCGCAAAAAGCGACGATATACAGAACATCTACCGCGCTGCTGTGAGATATTTTTCGCCGCAAGAGATAAACGAACTTATGGGTTTCGAGCCGAATTTGGCGCAAAGTAGGCTTATGGAAGTGCAGGAAGAACTCGCTCCGTTCAGCGCTATGAGACTCGCCGATATTCTGCTCTTTCTCACGGATGATATTCTCGTAAAAACGGACAGGGCAACGATGGCAACGAGCCTCGAAGGAAGAGAACCGTTTCTCGACAGCGAACTGTTCGATTTTGCCGCTGCGCTGCCGAAAAAAATGCTCACACGAAACGGCAGCGGAAAATATTTACTCAAAAAAGTTATGAGCAAATATATTCCGCGGGAATTGATAGAGCGCCCTAAAAAAGGATTTGGAATGCCGCTCGATAAGTGGCTTCGGTCGGAACTTTTCGAAATGGCGGGAGAAATATTATCGCCGCAGCGTGTGGATAATGCAAAAATATTTTCGTCGCGGATAGCACAAAAATATTTAAAGCGCCTTAAAGAAAATTCAGAAAATCAACTTCGCGCACACAAAGTCTGGCTCTTAATTATGCTTCAATTGTGGGCGGAAAAATGGCTGTAATCTGGCGATGGCGTCGAAAAAAAGATTTTCTTGCGCGAATTATATTTTCGATTACTTTTATAATCAAAGACTGTTGAAAGTTAATTTATCGGGGGAAAAATATTGCGCAGGGTGTTCGGAACAATATTGGCCATTTTAATGATGATAATTTTGCTGCCATTCTTTATCATCGCCGTTTTGATTGTTCAAATCGATTCGCCGGGACCGATTATTTTCCGCCAGCGTAGAATTGGCAAGAACGGGAAAGAATTTGTGCTGTATAAACTCCGCACGATGAAGAAAAATGCGAATGGTTCTTTTCCGCCGCATACCCAGGTGAACGACCCGCGCTTTTCGCCGATTTGCAGATTTATTCGAGCGACCTGCATCGACGAAGTCCCGCAACTGTGGAATGTGCTGAAAGGCGATATGGGTTTCGTGGGACCGCGACCCGAACTGCCAAAAATTGTTAAAACTTATGATGAAAAACAGAAAAATGTGCTGAAATTTAATCCCGGTCTATTCGGAATTTCGCAACTCGTGCTACGTGAAGGCGTCGATTATCGAAAGAAACTGGTGATAGAAAATGCCTATTATCCGCATAGAACTCTATTCAAGGATTTTTCAATCGCTTTTTTGACACCATTCGTGATTTTAGACAACGCATTCAATAAAATTTTCAAGCCCAACGGGGAAAAAACGGGATATACAAACACAAATTGGTTTCGCCTTCTCGTGAAACATAATGGCGATAAAACGGTCGAGGAGATTTTTGGAAAAACTGCTGGCGAGAAAGAAATTGTTAAATCTGCAACTGCTGCGCATTCGTCGGGACAGAGTTCATAGCAAAAAATTTGCATTTCAGTCGAAATCGTATAAATGGAAAATTCATTCGCTCAAATATTCTTTCGAGATACACATCACATCTCTCTTTTGATTGCACTTGCGGCTGGACTTGTGGGTGCATTTTTAGTGTATCGCTCGACAGACCCGCAGACATCGGTTTTACAGCGGGTATCGATGGCGGTTTTGCGCTTTTTCGCAATTGCCGGCATACTATTTATGCTCGCCGACCCGATACTACTCGCACATCATAAAAAAGAAATTACACCGTCCGTCGCCGTTCTGCTCGATGATACACAAAGTATGAAAATATCGGACAAAACGGGTGATAGAGCGCAGAAATTGCTATCGATTATAAAATCTCCGGGATATAAAAAATTAGATGAAAAATATCCGACGCACAAGTTCGTTTTTTCCGATAGTTTGCGTGAATTAAAAAAATTGAAATTCGACGGCAATTCCACTGCATTAGGCGAAGCGCTGTCCGAACTGCTCGATACAGCGTCGTCGCTCGATTTGGCTGCGGTCATCGTCGCATCGGATGGGCAAAATAATATCGGCATCGACCCGCTTTCTGTTGCGGCATCGTATCCCGTGCCTATTTATACAATAGGTATCGGCGACCCGAAGCCGTCTCCCGATGTCGCAATCACACAAGTGCTGGCGAATCCCGTAACTTATGAAAATGAAAAACTTCCACTCATCGCTTATGTTCAAGCGTGGCGAATTGCGGGGAAACGAACGACTATCTCGGTCTGGGAAGGAAAGAAGAAATTAAGCGAGCATCAAATTGAGCTGCCTCGCTCGGGACAAGTTGTTCCTGTAAAATTTGAAATTACGCCGACCGAGAAGGGTATCCATTACTATACTGTTCGTGTTCCAAAAGTGGGCGGGGAAATTTCGAAAACGAACAATGCGCAATCCGTTGCTGTAAAAGTTCTTCCGTCGCGCAAGCGTGTTCTAATTGCTTGCGACCATCCGTCTTGGGAAGTTTCGGCGTGGAGGCGAGCCATCGAAAGCGACCCACACATCGAAACGGAACTTTTTATAAACAAAGGCGGCGGCGATGCAAAATTTACACATTTCCCCGCAGATACCGCTTCGCTCAATTTTTTCGATGCAATCGTTCTAATATATGGCTCGCAATTGCTCACGGCGATTACCGCAAAGTCGCTCGAACAATATGTTAAAAATGGCGGCTCGTTTCTGTGGATAATGGATGGCGGAGAAATTTCAGCACAGGCGCAGAAAAACATTGAGCCTGCTCTACCTGTGAACTTTACATCGAGCACAGAATTTATTGCGGAACAATTTGTGCCATCCGTCGCTGCCGATGGCTTTTCGCATCCGATTATGCAAATTACGCGACAGGGGGAGGAACTTTCCAATGCAATTGCAGGAATGCCGCCGCTATATGGTTTTGTCGCTACGACACCGAAGCCAGATGCTGCGATTCTCCTTGTGCATCCGGAAAAAGATTTTCCTGTGCTCGCCGTTATCGAACATAGCGCGGGTAGAAGCGCAGTTGTTTGTGGTGCGCCGTTCTGGCGATGGAGTATAATTCCCGCCGCTTTCGGCGGAGACGACCACATTTTCACAAATCTTGCGCAAAATATAATAAAATTTCTGCTGGCAAAAGAGAAAATAACCCGCTTTGCACTGCGACCTGGGAAACGGGTATATCGGAGCGGAGAGCCGGTTACGATATCTGCATCGCTGCGGGATGTGAGCAATCAACCTCAGTCGGGTGCAAAAATCACGGCGGAGGTAAAATCGCAGAGTAGGGATTCGACGCAGACATTTTCGATAGAACTGACCGATGCGGGAAATGGGATTTACGAAGCCCAACTTCCGTCTCTGTCGCCGGGTAAATATAAAATTTTTGGTGTTGCACAATACGATGGTAAAAAAATCGGAACGGCAAAGAGCAGTGTCGTTGTTGAGGAATATCAACTGGAATTTGCGCAATCCAATCAAGATAAGGCAATGCTCGAAGGCATCGCCGATGTTTCCGGCGGGAAATATTTCCCCGCCGATTCGAGCGTTGCACTTTCTAATGTCATAAAAATTCCAAATAAAATGCGAACCTGGACAACAGAGCGCGAACTGTGGAGCGAATGGTGGCTGCTCGTGATAATTGTATTCGCACTCGCTACTGAATGGATTTTGAGAAAAAGAGCAAATTTGCTGTGAATTTTAAACTTTTACACC
>JALTEE010000368.1 GCA_027007865.1 bacterium | reverse complement strand
TGCCGATGTTCCTCGTGTGGTAAATTATCAAGGTAAGTTGCTCGATAATGGCGGCTCTGCCGACGGCTACTATTATTTTCGCTATGCGATATACAGCCCCGGTGCGAGTCCTGAAACGCTCTGGGTTCAAACGCACCTGGGCGGAGATTCCATTTATGTTGATAATGGATTATTCTCCGATACACTCGGTTTGCGAATCGACACAGTTTTTACTCAAAATGCGAATCTCTGGCTTAAAGTATTCGTTCAAAAGCCACCGTTTAATTCTGCGAATTGGGTAGCGCTTGGCGATGGCGAAAAACTTTGGGCGTCTGCCTGGGCATTGACAATCGCCGATACTGCGATAACCGATGCCAAAATACGCTGGTCGGCGCCCGGTTCGACGCCTTCGGCTGGGCAAGTTTCTGCCGAAGATATTCCAATCGAGGATGCTAGCGGATACTATACGATTGATAATGTCGAGGCGGCATTGAAACAAATTGCAGGTGGTGGAGGGAGTAGCCAATGGTCGGATTCGACTACATATATTACGAATAACAATGCCACCTCGAACGACCTTCGCAGCAGAATTTTCGATGATGGCAATGTTTCGGTTGGCACGACGGATGAATCTGAAAAATTAAATATCGCTGGAAGATTGAGTCTTTTGGAAACGACATCGCCGAGTGCAACGGCAAATTATGGCAAAGTTTATGTGAAAAGCGCCGATAGCAAATTATACTTTATGGACGATGGCGGCGTCGAACACGACTTGACAGCCACCGGTGGCGGAGAAAATCTTTCCCAGACACTCGCAATCGATAGTGTTGCCGGCGGACACATAATAGATATGCAAAATCGTTCGATTCTCAATGTTGCGACACCAACAAAGAGCGATTCCGCTATCGGTTCGGCAGTGAGCACATCATTTATTCTCGGGCAACCATCAGCTTCGGGAACGACTTTAAAATTATACTCTTATCGTGGAGCGGGCGGCGCTGCTGCTATCACAGGAGACAACTGGGGAACGCAGGTTATTGTTTCCGATGCTCCTCTTTCCGGTGATGGCACAAGTTCGAGTCATCTCGTCATTTCTCAGGCAAGTGCGACTACCGATGGTTATCTTTCCAGCGCAGATTGGACGACCTTCAATGGCAAAGTGTCATCTGTTACAGCATCCGCACCGATTGCCAGTTCCGGCGGAACTACGCCGGACATATCTATGCAGACGAGCGGCGTCACAGCAGGTTCATATACGAACACTGATTTAACCGTGGATGCTTACGGGAGAATCACGGCGGCATCGAATGGTTCTGCTGGTGCAAACGCACTGAATGACCTTACGGATGTTACTATTACCTCCGCTACACAGGGCGATGTGTTCTACTATAACGGAACAAACTGGGTCAATCTTGCTGCTGGAACTGATGGGCAGGTGCTGACAACGCACGGCGCTTCAGCTAATCCGACATGGGCAGATGCAGCTACCGGTGGTGGCGAGAACCTTTCACAGACACTCGCAATCGGTAATTCGGCGGGGACATATTCTGTTGATATGAATTCACAGCAAATAAACAATGTTGCAACACCGACAACTGGAACTTCAGCAGTGGGAGATGCTGTCAGCACAAAATATTTAAATGGAGCGACGAAAGCAGAAACTGCTACTTCAGGTTTTAAATTATATCGAAATTATTAAAGATTAAGATTTGTAGATAGGGCAGCCGCTGGCTCGGAATCAACCGGGCATTCCCCTCCAAAGCGGCTGCCCGAATTGAAAAAATTACCCCCTGAAACTTGTCTGTTGCCAAGTTTCTGTCCCCCTTGCCAAGGGGGACAAAGGTTCCGCCCTTGCGGAACCGCAGGGGGTTAAAATAACAAATA
>JALTEE010000367.1 GCA_027007865.1 bacterium | reverse complement strand
CTTTTAATTCCACAATACACAAGTTTAGTTGCCGATCAGCGAGAATATCCCCTACCACAAGACATTTTATCCAGAATTAAGCGTGTTGAGGCGAAACTTGACGGCACTAATTGGCTAAAACTAGATGAATTTGATATGACGGAATATACTGACCCTCTTTATAACGAGAGTGATATTACCGATCACTTCGCCAATGAAGAGGGCGAGGCATATTACGACATATTACGAAAGTCCATAAAAATATATTCCGGAACTATAACAGATGTTACCAATGGCTTGAGGGTTTGGTGTAATACCTGGCCTACTGCCATTACAGATTTATCTAGCACTACTGATATGAGCCAAGATCCGAGCACGACCACACATGGCGTTCCCAGAGAAATGCACGAGATTTGGGCCCGTGGCGTTATTATTGATTGGAAAAGTAGCCGAGAGAAGCCAATTCCCCTTACAGAGCAGGAATTAAACTATAAAGTTGATCTAATGGAAGCGGTTAATTCATTAAAACATGCCAACCTTGATCGTGAAGTAATTGGCCGGTTGCCAGACGCTAGCGATCGCGGTGATGACGGCTTTGAATATTGACTTTTATTTATTAAGATAGGATAATAGATTATGAAAGCACAGAAGTTTAATATCGGGGATAAGGTCCAGATTAAGGCTGATCCTGTTGGGGAAGTGCACGAAGTCATCGGATTTTCTTACGACAGGGAAAAGGGATTTTCCTATACAATCACATCTAAAGAGGTTGATGTCATTAAGAAGGAAGTTATCAATGGGATTAGTTTTCATCGGGAAGGAGAATTACAAGCATGGAAAAAGCATTAAAATCTAAATCAAAGGTTAAGGGGACAGTTACCCGGCGTCTTTTTGAGACAGCTAAACTATATGCGGTTAGGCAAGCTATCCTTGACGGAGTTGTTAAAGACAGGGAAGAGATTGACTATTTATTTGATTGGGCTTCTAAACCTCAATTCGCCGACAATTCTATTTGGTCGTTACTACATAAATTATTCAAAGTAGATCTTAAAATCCCATTCGTTACGGGTAGGTGGACAATACAGCCAGTTAAGGGCAATTTGGTGGTTACTACCGGCAAACAAGCCGTTGCCCAACAATTGGGTGGCACAACCACGGCACCAATGACGGCGGTTGCCATTGGAACGGGAACTACGGCTGCGGCAGACAGCGATACCGCTTTGGAGGCGGAGATTACCACTGATGGGGGTGCTAGGGGTGCGGCAACAGTTTCCAACGAGACAACAACTACCACGGGGGATACAGAGAAATGGATAAAGACTTTTAGCTTTACAGCTAGTTTTGATGTTACCGAAGAGGGAATTTTTGATAATAATACATCGGGTGGCACGCTTCTAGCTAGGCAGGTGTTTTCTGCTGTTAGTGTTGCGGATGGCGACAGTTTGCAAATCACACATTCAATCCAAGTGTCGTAATGCTAGAAAAGCGTTCCATATTAGTCTATAATTAAGACATGGACGCAACAAAGAATTTTGCATACGGAACTGTAAAAACAGCACCATCGCCAGCCGATACGGGAACTTCTTTGGATTTGGACAGTGGCCAGGGTGCTAGGTTTCCAGATCCTGCTACTGATGGGGAATACAATATCGTTGTTAAAGAATATCGGGCTATTCCAGTTTCCACTAATAGTGAAATATGCCGAGTAACGGCAAAGTCTACCGACACATTGACGATTGTAAGGGCCCAAGAGGGTTCTACGGCTAGGAGTATTGCTGTTGGCGACGAGGTTTATTTATCGGTAACTAAGAAAACTGTTGACGATTTGGTGGATCGCATTGATACCCGTGGCATATCAAACCTTCTAAAGAATGGCAATTTCAT
>JALTEE010000366.1 GCA_027007865.1 bacterium | reverse complement strand
GAGTCAAGCTGAGCAAAGGAGGGAAACACAAGGGATTCACCTCGGTATATTGGGAATAGATTTGTTTCCGGTATGTCGAGGAGGAAAGTCCGGACTCTCACGAATTGGCGCATCCGGTAACACCGGAATCCCGAAAGGGAATGGAAAGTGGCACAGAAACAAAACCGCCTGGAATCTGTGGAAATTGCTTTTGGGAATGTTGAGGTGTGTATTTTTATGCATTATTTTGCGAAAAATTGCAACAATCTTATGAAAAAATGGAGTTTTGAACATTTGCCCAGAATTTTTCACAGGTAAAAGGCAAGGGTGAAAAGTAAGGGATTAAGCCCCCTTTTTATCGAGAAAGTCTAATCTCGGTTAGCAAAACCCTGCGCGAGAGCAAGGTCAAATAGGGAGGCAGGAAAAATTCTATCCTCACCTCCGGGTGGACTGCGTTTAGCATCGGGACAACTCGGTGCAAAGATAGATGAATCCCAGCCCCGTTATCGGGGGATACAGAATCCGGCTTATGAGTTTCCCTGATTGTGTAAAGGTTTTTTCGAATACTGAATTAGAAAACATTGTATTTTTAATCGGTATCGAAATCCCGATACATTTGCAAAAATTTGCTCTGCTTGTCCAGCCAACTCCCGAATATCGGGGAACGGAGAATTCCGATGAAATGGTTGTTGGCTGAGCGAGAGAATCCCTCTCTTTCGTTAAAACTTTCTAAGGAGATAGGCATTCCGCCGGTAATCTCCCAAGTGCTTGTAAATCGCGGTATAGACAGTGCAGATGCGATGAGAACATTTTTCTACCCGTCTCTTTCTGATTTATCCGACCCATTTTTGTTTCCCGATATGGACAAAGCTGTGGAACGCATATTACAGGCGCTTCGCAATCGTGAGAGAATAGTGATTTTCGGCGATTACGATGTGGATGGTATTACATCGACAGCACTGCTATACCTTGTTCTATCGCGTTTTGGCGCAGATGTTATATGGTATCTGCCCGACAGATTGCTCGAAGGATATGGTCTTTCCAAAAAGGGCATCGACGAATCTCTCGAAAAAGGAGCGACACTGCTCATATCGGTCGATTGTGGCATTACGGGAATCGATACTGTGGAATACGCTCGTTCGAAAGGAATGGAATGTATAATCACAGACCATCACGAGCCTACGGAAAAAATTCCAGATGCGGTTGCCGTTGTCGACCCCAAATTATCGCCCGTGGCGGGTCCATATCGTGAGTTGGCTGGTGTTGGAGTTGCATATAAACTCGCAGACGCATTATACACAACTCTAAATGAGGATAAATCGGATTTGCATCAACATCTCGACCTTGTGGGGCTCGGCACAATCGCCGATATTGTTCCGTTGACTTATGAGAATAGAATTCTCGCGCATTTCGGACTGCGAACACTCGAAACCACTCAAAAACCGGGTATTAAAGCGCTTCTTCAAGTTGCAGGACTTTGGGGGAACGAACTGTCGAGTTGGCATGTGGTATTTGTTCTTGCGCCGAGATTGAATGCTGTGGGCAGAGTCAGCGACCCTTCGTATGCATTTAATTTATTGACAAGCCATACACATAATGAAGCTATGGAAATTGCGAAAGTTCTCGAAAGCCAGAACAAACGCCGAAAAGAACTCGATGAGCGTATATTTGCCGAAGCACTCGAACTCGCCGAAAGAACTATGAATCCTAAAGATAAAGCGATGGTTCTCGTGAGTGATAGTTGGCATCTTGGTGTAATAGGTATCGTGGCGTCGCGGCTCGTGGAGCATTATTATAGACCTGTTGTGTTGATATCGACAATCGATGGCGTAGGCAAAGGTTCCGCAAGGTCGATTCCGAGTTTCCATCTACTCAATGCCATACGAA
>JALTEE010000365.1 GCA_027007865.1 bacterium | reverse complement strand
AAATTCCCCAAGTGATTTATCTGGAGGCAAAATCCGATATTTCTTGCTTTTCCCCGGTAATTCTGCAACGATTCCTTTTTCCATAAGTGCTTTCATAATCCGATATGTTGTCGTTCGAGGAATTTTTGAAATTTTTGCACATTCCTCGATTGTCCCCTCACCGATTTTCGCAAGCCCTTCGAAAACTGCGGATTCTTTCTCACTCAAACCTGCTTTAATTAAGAATTCTTTCATAGTGTCGCTCCTTACTTAATTTGTTCGTCCATTTGGACAAACATATATAAAATACAAATGGAGATTCTTGTGTCAAGTATTTTTTTAAAAAAATTTGTCCGCTTTACTAAAATGGATATACTATGTAGGTTAAAAAGTCCGAAAAACGATAAGCAAAACCTATTTTTCAGCAATCACAAAAAGCAATATTCATAAATGACAACCGAAGCATTTTTCTTCGACATCTTGCCTCGGTGTTTTGTCGAGCAAGATGCCAAATTTATCGACAAACTTTTTTCGCATAGCAACCTTAAAAATTACATCTATTATGAAATCGATACTTGCAGAAATGAATTGTTATTGTATTTTAGAATAGTAATTCATATTGGAGGCAAACTTGCTTGATACACGGTTTTTAATAATCGGCGGCGGTCCGGCAGGACTTTCCGCTGCACTCGCTGCGACAAAATACGATATCGACACGGTGCTGCTCGACGACGGTCTCGCTCTCGGCGGGCAATTGACAAAGCAAACGCACAAATTTTTCGGCTCGAAGATGGAGCGCGCAGGAACGCGTGGCTTCGTTATCGGACAGCAAATGGTATCGGAACTCGAAAAACGCACTAATTTTAAACCGTATCTCAACACGACAGCGGCGGGTTTTTATGAGGACGGCGTCATCACCGCTGTCCGCGCGGAAAAGGAATGGCTCAAATTTAAGCCCGATGCGGTTCTCGTGGCGACCGGCGCAAGCGAAAGAATGATACCCTTTCCGAACAACGATTTGCCCGGCGTATACGGAGCGGGCGCTGTCCAAACATTGATGAACCTTTACGGCGTGCTGCCGGGAAAGCGCGTTCTTATGATTGGTGCGGGAAATATCGGGCTAATCGTCAGTTATCAACTTATGCAGGCTGGCGTGTCTGTCGCCGCCGTTATCGAAGCGATGGACAAAATCGGCGGATATTTTGTTCACGCGAGCAAAATAAGACGGCTCGGAATTCCTATTTTGACAAGACACACGATAGTGCGTGCTATCGGCGATGAAAAAGTCGAAGGCGCCCTCATATCAAAAGTCGATGAAAATTGGCAGCCAATCGAAGGCACGGAGCAAAAAGTCGATGTCGATACGATTTGCCTTGCTGTCGGTCTTTCGCCGACGCTCGAAATTCTATTTCAAGCGGGCGCGGATATGAAATATGTTCCTGAATTAGGCGGCGATGTGCCACTGCGAGATAGATTTATGCGGACAAGTCTGCCAAATGTATTCGTTGCGGGCGATGCCGCTGGAATCGAAGAGGCGTCTTCGGCGATGCTCGAAGGGCAAATCGCAGGATTATCCGCTGCAAAATTTATAGGAGCGCAAATATCCGATTTCGATGGAAAAATCCAGTCGATAGAAAACGAATTAAAATCGCTGCGTTCCGGTCCGCTGCCGGAAAAAGTGCGGAAGGGACTCGAAAAAGTTATTGTGAAGTGGGGATAGGTCTTTGTCCAGTTTAGCCGGTCATTTAATCCTAAATTAGAAATAATATTTTTGTGCTACGGTGGAATATTCCCGTAAATCCAAATGTCAAAATCCAAAATAAACATAAAAATCAAGGCAAAAATATTCAACGATTTCTTGATAGCAACGGCATTAGTGTTACTGGCATTT
>JALTEE010000364.1 GCA_027007865.1 bacterium | reverse complement strand
TTGCTTGGTTTTTTCGCTCACTTTGTTCATTACCATCGAAAATATATTTTAATCTTACACTAATAATATAAATACCTGTGGGCTGAATATTACTATTATCGTCACTTCCATCCCAAAATATATTTTCATTCCGTCCACTATACATTTGCTTATTCCTGTATAATTTCTTAATTAATTGCCCATTCAAATCGAATATATCGGCATCGATAGTGCCATCATAGTTGAGATATAATGTAATACTTGCTTCGTCATAAACTCCGTCGCCATTGGGCGAAAATGGATTTGGACTTATAATAACATCCGAAATTGCATCAGACGAAGGAGAAATATTTTTATCGTAAAATAAACCGAATATAAATGCCGAATCCTGCTCGATATTGAAATCTATAGTATTTGCAAAAATATTATTCCTGCCACCTAATAAAATCCAGGCATCTGTCGAATTATTTAAATAACTTATTACAAATGAATTCTCATAATTTTCATCGAATGGTTCATCGGGAGACTCGAAATAATGAAACGATAGTGTCAAAGTATTATCGAATATTTGCGATTCGTTTTCTTCGGAATATATGCGCAAATTACGATACTGTCCCATATATGAGAGGTCTGGCGATGATGCGGAAATGGCGCCTTCCGAATCCCAATTAGTATAAGATATAAAAATCGTATCAATGGTGGCATTAATATCATCTCTATTAAATGACAATATCGTTCCATCGGGAAATTTTAGATTTTTAACATCGAGAATAGTATTTACAGGAATCGTGTATGATGCCTGCAAATCCCTTATCGGCGGAACAACCCTCGTAGGATTTGCAGAAATTGGCGAATATGGATAATTCGGCAAATGCGGCGACGCGGTATCTGCATAGTCTTGCGGATTATATGCGACATTTCCCGCAGAATCTTCTGCATAAAAGAAAAATTCGAATGAGTCGGGATTTATGAATTCGTATGGCAAATCACCCACATACGATGCAGTTTGTTCTCTATATCCGAGTGCTATCGGTGTCCGCCACTCGCTTTCGGCAATATTTCGCCAATAAAGATATGCCTTCGCAACCGATACATCATCGTCCATATTTACTTCTATATAAACCCCCTGTGTTCCCGCCAAATGCCCAATTTCAGCGGGAATGTTATACTCGATTGTCGGCGGTGTAATATCGAAACTCTTTGCCGCTTCGAGCATCACGGGAGTTTCGATAGTATAGTCGAGCATCTCCTCCTGACTTCGACCCGCCTCTTTGGGATTGCCGTATGCATCGACTCCTGCCATCGTCACAAGGTCGATTACATTAGGGTCGGTGTCGCCATCCGCTCCGTTATTAAAATTCCACTGATTGGATGTCCCCGCATTAACATAACGAACTCCTTCGATACCTTCACCGTCGTGTCCCATCATTAAAACGATAAAATCCCATCTATCAAAATTGCTTGTGTCTGCCTGCCCTAAATTATCGGACAGTGCAGATTTATCTACAGTGATAAAAATTTTGTTGTTCATAGTATCCGCTTCCACATTTACCGCTTCTAAATTCTGTGTGAAATTGGAAAAAATATCCTGCCCATTCGATGCGAGCAACCCAACCCACCAGCCATCTGCGGAAATGGCAAAATCCCACGCATCTGTGGAAGCGAATGTAACATTTCTATTCGGCAAACCGACTCGCGCACCACCGCTGTGGCAATCGATATATATATCTATCTTCTGCAAATTTAGCGGAGAATAATATGGATTCCAATCGACGACAGATGCGCCGGGAATATCACCAACACCGATTTCAAATTGATATGCTCCCTCGGTTGTTAAATCTCGAATTTTGACATATTCTATATCGAAAGCGCCGTCCACGAATACTTCATCGGTCGGATAGGCAAACCATCCCGGTCCATAATCATCGCCGATAGAATCGACAACTTCTCTGATGATGCCCGCTCGCTCGAGTGAAATATTCAACTCCACCTGAGAACCGCTGCTTATCTCGACATCCTCGATTGTCTGGCTCAAATAATCGCTCGAAGATGGTTCGACAACTATGTCGAACACACCGTCCGGCAAATGAGTTATCGCATAATTGCCATCGCCGATTTCTGTCGTGTCGCCAAAACCGACAATTTCAGAATCGGATACCGCATAAATCACAGTCGAGAAATCCGATGGCGATATCATTCCATAAATCTTTCCCAAATAGGGATGAAGTGTGAAATTTACGATGTTTTCGCCGGATGATATTGTAAAATTTTCGATAGTATCAGGGGCAAAACCGTTTGTTTCGGCGATAAAATCGTAGGAAACTCCCGCATTGAGACCGGCGAGAAGATATGTTCTGTCATCGGAAGATGAAAATGCGCCTGCGGAAAATGAGCCCGATGAATTCTCATAGGCGGAAATCTGCACAGCGGGATACGGAGGCGCTAAAAAAGTTGTGTCATCAAAAAAAACAGTGCCTATTGCAGCTTCACCAGAATAATCGGGAATGCCATCGCCATCGCTGTCGACTGGAATCGTTATATATTCCGTCAATTCATTCGGACCCGCTCCGCCATCGACAGACGGATTGTCTGGCACAGCATCGGCAGCACCGTAGTTGTCTCCGCCCGCTATTACTCCTACAATTTTTAAACTAAGATTCGGCGGAACAATTCCGCTTATGCTGGGGAAAATCTCGTCGAATGGAATTGCGATTTCCTGTGCATAACTTCCACCTGTCGCTGTTTCGCAGGACGATGTTATTTCGACACTGTTGCTGTCTGCGGCAAGATAGATAAATGGTCCGCCGCCGTTCCAACTCCCGATGAATAAATCGATTCCCACACTGTCGGGAAATGTGATATTTCTGGGATATGCGCCCAAAAATCCTCGTGCGCTGTTAAAGTCGGTTACACCGCCGTCGATGCCCGCTTCGACATAAAAAACCATCGAATTGTCGGAGACAGAATATTCTAAACCGATGTATAAATAATTTGCATCCCAAGTGAGATATATATTATCGAAATCATTTGCAGCACCCCAGTATGAATCGTCGGGTGGGTCGTCTCCGACGAGTTCGTCCGCATCCCAGTCGTCGCTGGAAATGGAAATAGAGCCATCTATTGTGGGAGAGTTGTATGGCGTGGCAAAAACGAACAAGATATTGCCCGCTACAAGAATGCAAATCCAGATTTTTCGCATACAAAACATAAATTCTCCCGATAGCATTGTTTTTCTAAATTTATATCGCCGAAAATATTGCGCAATTATTTCCTGCAAATAGATGACAATTTTTATTGTATCAAGTAAAATTATGCTTATCTTTATGCACCGAAATTTTTTTTGCGAGGAATTAAATGGATTTTCTGCCCATCAAAATATCGAAATCCGTTCTTGACAATGGTCTCCGAGTAATCACAATCCCAATGGAGGGAAGACGAAGCGCCACAATCGGTGTGTGGATACTTACAGGCTCGGCAAATGAACCGAAAGAATTTTTAGGGGTGAGTCATTTCATCGAACATATAGTTTTCAAGGGGACAAAAAATTATAGCGCTCGCAGAATAGTTGCGGAAATCGAGCGAAAGGGCGGAAGCATAGATGCATACACCGCAAAAGAAGAAACCTGCTACCATTCGATTATGCTCTATGACGATATAGATATCGCATTAAAAATTCTCGGAGAAATAGTGTGCAAGCCTGCGATAAGAGAGGAAGACATCGAGTTGGAGCGACAAGTTATACTTTCAGAAATGAATGAAGTCTGGGACGACCCAGGTGCACTTGCGCAAGATATTTTTCCACTGCTTCTATTCGGCGATTCACCGCTTGGAAGACCGATATTTGGCTCATTTAAAACAGTGAAGCAAATTACTCGTGAACAAATGCTGTTGTTCAGGGAAAAACATTATTTAGCAAAAAATATAATCATCGGTGCATCGGGAATGATTGACAACAAACAATTCATCGAGGAAATCGAGAAATATTTTAATCTATCATCCACAGAATTACCACCGCGAAAAATGGCATTTTCAAGCGATTACGACGGCAAAATTATAATAATTCCTTATCCTGCGCAGCAAGTCCATTTCTTTCTCGGCACAAGAACATTTCCATACAGTAGCGAACTTCGTTATCCATTAGCGCTACTCGATATAATTCTCGGGCAAAGTTCTGCAAGCAGACTTTTTCAAAAAATTCGCGAAGAAATGGGGCTCGCCTATGTCGTTCAATCGTTCAGCGAATTTTATCAGCAAACAGGTTTTTGGGCGATATATGCGGGAGCAGCACCGAAACATATCGAAAAATTGATAGTCGAAACAATGAAACAATTGAAAAAAATTGCCAACGAAGGAATCTCGGACGATGAACTCGACGATGCAAAAAATTATCTGCGCGGACGATTACTGCTTTCAGCGGAAAATCCGTGGAATGTATTATCTCGTGCCATAGAAAGTGAATTCCATCTCGGAAAATTCGTTCCATTCGAACAAACTGTGAAAAAATTGATGATGATTACACCTGAACAAATAAAAAATCTTGCCCAACAATTATTCATACTCGAAAATATGGTTGCTATGGCACTGGGAGAGGTCGATGAGAAAATGATACCCGATGTGGGATTGCAGATTGAAACGAAAAGCATCGCTGAAATATTCCCCGATAATTTGGGCAATGAAATTAAATCGAATTCAGATTATCTTGCATAAATTATGAAGCGTGAACAAATCATATCGGAATTGGAGCGACTTGCCGAACTTTTAGGCGTGGAAGTTCGATATGAGCGAATGGGGGTTATGCCGGGTGGTCTATGCAAAATCAGCGATTCACTCATACTCTTCATCAACCGACATCTATCTCCACAGTCGAGAATCGAACTTCTTGCATCAGAAATAAAAAACCTCGATTGGTCAAAACATTTCGTAAAACCGGAAGTGCGTGAATTTTTAGAAAAAATGTAATCGCGCATTCTTTTCGTTGCTATATTCCGTCAGTTAGAAATGTCGGCAATGAAACTCGGCTTTTTCATTTTGATGGATTTTATCCTGCCAATTTTTTCGCCAATAACGATGCACTTCCATCGGCGCGGAACGCTTCGATGAATTCTTTCGCAACAACATACGCTTCGTCGGCAATCGCCTTTTTATTCGCATCTGGAATGGAATCTATTTCCGCCTTGAATTGGCGAGTTGCGTGCTTGATGGGGCGATTGTTCTCTTCCGACCATTTTTTCATCGCTTCGAACAAGTCTGCGGGCAGGTGTTTGTGCGCGATATTCTGCCAAGTTGTGCCGACATTTCCTTTTCGAATGCCATAATCGGCGAACTGCCCGACGAGGTGCAGCGGCGTTCCTGTGATACCGTGCTGCGCAATTGCAATGCGCCATTGTTTTATCGCTTCGGCGACCTCACCTGTGCGCTTCAAGTCGATGTGAACTTCTTCATTTGCCTTGTAATTTCCGTGTTTCGAGCCATTCGATATAGCAAGCAGATTCGGCTTGATTTTTGCGAGTCTCAGCGATTGCAGAAATGTTACCGATTCCTCGACTGTGGTCAGTTTTCCAGCGGCGCCAGCGATTTCGCCGACTTCTACTTCGAGACCGAGACCCCATTCCATAATGGGTTTTGCGAGATAAATTGTCGCTGCGATATTGTATGGCATCTCCACATGCGAGGCATCGATGGCGAAACTGGTATAGCCCGCTTCATATTCTGCTTTTAATAAAATCGCTGACGAATCGACTTCATCATCTGTGGCTTTTTTGACTGTGGTGTGATCTCCGTGAATGAAAAACGGCATCGTGAATCCAATTTCTTCGGCATATCCGAGAATTGTTTCCACATATTGTTTTGGCGACTGCCCCGTATATCCGCCATCGACATTTCCTTCGGTCTTGGCGAGTTCATATGCGACGATTGCATCGAGTTCCTGCGCAGCACGCATTATACCGGGAACGACGAGAGGTATCCTTGCATTGCAAGCCATAATGATGATTTTATCATCAAAAATGGCGTCGAATACATCTCTCGAATTCATAAGCAAAATTTTAGAATTATTCCCGAGAACACGAATTGCATTTTCGGGGCGCATCGATAAAAGTTTCTCAACCTGCTGCTGTGTCATAGTTCCTCCAATAATTTATAAATTCGCTTTTTGCGTGAAAAGATTGAGCTCGAAATGAAAAATCCTTATATTTTAATATATATTCAAAATAACTAAATATTTGTGATTGGGCAAGCATTTTCTATGGGAAAAATTTAGGAAGTTTGCAGAGAATAGTTTTCTAAATATAACGCTTTATTTGTCCATATTTTCTATGATGTTCACAATCGGTTTTCCTGAAATAACTTCGGAAGTTATATTTTTGCCATTTAGATAGCAACCCAGTATTCTACCCAAATGCATCACAATATCTCTTTGTGCAGTATCGTGAACTCTTATCTCTACCTGTGAAGCCAAATTTGTGATATTATGAAGAACTTTATTCAGTAGA
>JALTEE010000363.1 GCA_027007865.1 bacterium | reverse complement strand
AAAGTTTTATAAAATAGAAAAGATGAAAAATTAAGCAAGAAAATCAAGATTACACTAAAAAAGCACGATAATATGCAGGGCAAGGCTACAAAAACACACCATATCCGTAGGGGCAATTCGTGAATTGCCCCTACATTATTGTTATTTATTGACTTTTTCTATGGTCGTTTCGAGGCGTTTGATAAGCGTTTCGTTGAATCCCACGAAGAAATCGACTACTTTCCCATCGGGCGCTGCAACGATTGTCTGTGGTGTCGCTCCGCCATAAATCCGCGTCAATCGACGATGCGATTTATATGTCGGCAGAACTATGGGATATGGTAAATTCTTCTTCTTAACGAAATTTGCTACGCTGTCCATTTCGCCCATATCTACGGAAACGCCCCAGACTACCAGGTTCTTCGGATGCGTTCGAACGAGTTTCGTCATCCATTCGATTTCCTGCTCGCAGTGTTCGCAATCGATGCTGAAAAAGTGCATCACGAGTGTTTTTCCGATGACATCGTTCTCTGTGAGAGTATCTTTCGTAACAACATTGACGAGTTGCAATTTGGGCAGATGCCTTCCGAGAATTCTGCTCCGCTGAAATGCCCATTTCCGCTGCATTCCTTTCATCATAGCATCCCGCCTATATTTATCAAGATTGCCAAAGACATCTTTTAGATGCCGCATAAATTCATCGGACGATTTTTCCGCAGATGTCGAAAAAACAATCGGAATCGGGAATTCGAAAAAGCCATCTACGAGAACACAATTGAATTGCACAAGTGAATCCTTTTGCGTCATCTGGCAGGCGACGACCCATCTAATACTGTCCATAAGCGCCCATTTCCGCATAACATCTTCGATGGGGCGTTTGCGATATTGGTGGTCCGATGCGATATGCTCGGCAATTTCGATAGGGCTCACCGTTTTGAAGCCGAGTTCTTTCGGTGTGCGCTTGAAAAAATCCTGTATCACTTTTTGCGCGATAGGTTTCAAACTTTCACTCTGAATATATATCGGAATGGTGGTTATCGTCGAATCGCCGCGTGCGAGGCGACGCTTTTTTATGCTCGCCGTGATTTCTACTTTTAATGCTTTATTCTTTGGGTCGTTGGTGCTTATCAAAATCGATTTTCTATCGTTTTTCGCAGAATCGGGCGCATAATACACAAATGCAATTGCAGCGCTGTCTCCGGCGAGAATCGTATCGGGAGGCGTATTTTCAAATTCGATGCAGTCGCAGCCGGAACGAACTGATGTTGCAAGTATCCCTTCGCCAGTATTCTTTATCCAGAGCGTATCTTCGGCAACCTCGCCGGGAGAAAGTGTTCCCATTTCAAATTTATTGGGCGAAATTGCGATTCCGGGCGATTTCGCACAGGACGAGATGGCGAGCAGCAATACCAATACCGCTCCGATTCTAATTCGCCAGTTCATTATGATGCCTCCTTATTCGTCAAGCAATGGCGTTCGATTTTCATTCGAAAGCAACCAGACTCCCTGTCCGGGAGCAACGCTTTTCGTTAAAAAATATCCGCTTCCACTCGTGTACCCATATAAAAATGAACTCCAAAAAACATCGAGATACTCGTCTATAAATGTTCTGCGCGATAGTCCGCCGACGAGATTCCATCCGCGCTGAAGATTCACCGTTAATTCCGTAATCGGCTCGCCGATGATTACTGCAAATGTGTCAGTTGTGCAGAATACGAAATATCCTCTTCCCGTAAAAAGCGTATCGACCGCTACAAATATCGATTCTGCAAAAGTATATGCCGGTTCGATAATCGGCAGCGACGATGCAAGAACAAAAGTATCCGCGGGAACAGAAATCAGATTCCATCCTGCTTCGAGTGCGACGATTGCAGTATCATTTATTGGATAAGCTGCAGCAGCAGTTGCATCAAGCATTCCCCATCCGGAGTCATTGTTCGGTGAAGTTGCATTTGCGGCGGTTAGTCGAAGCGCATTTCTCAATTGAATCGGGTCTGTGGATGGTCGCAGTTGCAACAGTAGTGCGCCTGCGCCTGCCGCCATCGGCGTTGCCATCGATGTCCCCGAACCGTATCTGAAAAGACTATCGCTCATTCCATCAACTCCGAAAGTCGCAACGCCGGGAGCGATGATATCGGGCTTCGTTCTGCCGTCGTAGGTCGGACCTCGCGATGAAAATGCCGCCACAACACCCGAATTATCCGCAGCACCGACTGTTATAGCGCTGTCTGCATCGCCGGGAGCGGTCAGTGAGCCATAAGCAGGTCCGCTGTTCCCCGCAGCAACAAAAACAGCGATGCCGAGATATGCCGCCATATCCGCTCCCGCCGTGATTACGGGCGTATCACCGTCCATATCCGAAAAATCATACCAATCATAGTATCCGAGCGATGTCGAAATCACATCTGCACCAATCGAGTCCGCCCACTCCATTGCAGCAACCCAGTTGTCCTCTTCCACAGGCGTTTCGCTGCCGATGTCCTCCGTTCTTGCAAGAAGAAAGGATGCACCGGGAGCGACACCTGAAAATGTGCCTGCTAAAAAACCGCCGAGAATGGAAAGACAAAGCGAGCCGTGACTTTGAACTCCGCCGGGGTCGCCATCTTCGTAATCTACAATGCTGTCCCCCGAGACAAAATCCCATTTTGCAACAATGTCCATATCGGCAAATGCGATGTGCTCAGGATTGAAGCCCGTATCGGTAATACAAATGAGCACCCCGGAACCGTCTGCGCCGATTTTGTGCAGTTTTGGAACTCCTTCGGCATATAACTGTGTCGCTGCGGCACCGTAATCGCTATCGTCCACAGCGGGAAAAGTTTTACGACGACCCACAGCAACGGGGCGAATTTCCGATACAAATGAAAAATTGGAAATGCGTTCTAAAACTGTTTTGTCTGCATAGACCGACACGCCATCGAACCATTTTGTGCGATGAACGATTTTTACGCCAGTCTGTTCGATTTCGCGAACATACTTTTCACAGACGGGAACATCGCGCCAAGAAACGATTTTGTTTTGTGGAAGAACCTTCGCTCGCCTCGCAAGACATCGTTCTGTCAGCGAATTTTTCGCATCATCGAGTGCAGCGATGCTATCCGATTTGCTGAAAAGTCCCTTGTCGGTGAAAAATATCCAGTATTTTCCTTGACCGAATGCGATGCCGCACAAAATCGATAGTATTGTTAATAGGCGAAGCATAATGTTTTTTATAGAATTAAATTATCAGGACATTTTAACTCGACAATATAACGGGAAAAAATTACATAGCAACATCTAAATTCTGCACAGGTATTTATTTTATCGCAATTTCAAATTCCCTTTCAGCGCTATTTCCCGCTCTATCGATAGTTTGCAATTTTAGCAGATGTTTTCCTTTGTCGAGTGGTTTTCTTGGAAGCACGAACAAAGTCTTATCCTCCGGGTCATATTCCGAAAGCACCCATTTGTCGTCGAGCATTGCTGTGGGCAGATTTCCCCCGCCGAAACCTGATAAATTATCCTTTATTTTCACTATTATCGTATCCGCCGATACGCTGTCTAATTCTATTTTCGGCGGTTCATTGTCCCACATAAGCGCGAAATCTCCGAGCGCTCTCACCTTCGATATTAAAATTTTCCCTCGATGTTCTGTTGGAATATAATACCAATTACCATTCCACCACCGCACAATGCACAATTTTTTTAATGTATCATCGGAGAGCGAATTTTCCGCAGTCGGCTTGAATGAGATGCTTGCGGGAATTTTAAAATACTGCCACGATGGCAGGAAATGAAATAGCATACTCGCCACATTATGCCCATTCACAGGCTCGAACCAGTTATAGAACACAGCAGGCTGGATTAGTGCATCGTCGGGAATAGAAAGAGTTGCGTTCCATTTCGACGATGAAAATTTGCTTATCGTGGAATATCCAAGGAGGCACATCACGGGGGAAAATTCGCCTAATTTTGCGTATGGAAATTCCGGGTCGCCGATAAAAATTTCGACGAATGGGAACTCTTTATCGAGCAGTTCTTTTGTGCTGTGCCGCAGCAGCCATAAATCGGGGTGCAGCATTTGATATTCAATAGACATTCCTGCAATAGCAAATTCGGGCACACATCTCGGCGCAACATCGAGTTTCGATATATAATATAGAAAATCTTCCAGCACAAACAGCGAACACTGCTGTGAATGATACTGCTCATCTTCGCCAGTCCCCATTATGAACGGGTAAATTTGTCTGTTTTGTAATCCAATCGGTCGGAAAAATCCACGCCGATTGCCGACCGGGATTTTTTTCTTATCCTCCGCAATCGTTGTAAATACGGAATCTCCATTCGGGCAAAATTGCACCGCAATATCTTTCGGGTCGCCGGAAACCTCGACAAAAAGTTTTCGATTGTCGTCATACACAAATTGCATCGGCACTTCGTCCACAGGAGAAGGCACCACAGCGACAGAACCCTGCGCAACATTCTGCGAGAAATCTTCGAGCCGCCACTTCAATATATGCTTTTGCGGAAGCATTTCTTGCGCATCCATTACACCTGCATTAGGAGAATCTTTTAAAAATTGAGTGATTTTCAGCGAGCCCGGCACGAACAATTTATGAAATCGCATTCCGAAACGATATTCGAGACCGCCATCATATACGAAACCCTCGTTTGCAGTCTCGCCATAGTAAAACGAATCGTAATCGCAGAAAAAGATGAGCGAATCGTCGAGGAATAGCTGCAATTTTCGCACACCCATTCTATTTGGATTTGCTTCGTCAGTGTGGTCATAAAATGCGATTGCGGCAGCCATCTTTCCCCAGAATCGCACAGGACGCTGGAATTTTGAAAAATCGTCGCCGGGGCGAATTAACAGCGGCATCAATCCTTCCTCGATAAATCCATTTTGAGACATCGGGATAAGCGCTACCGATTGGATTACTGGTGGGAGTGTGTCTGGTGGAGTGAAACCGACTAACTGCGGAGCGATTATCGTGTCTCCTTGCTTACGAATTTCAAAATGAAGATGAGGCTTCCCGACACCCGTTTTCCCTGAAAATGCGATAGTATCGCCTGCGGAATATGAAATCTCATTTTTCTTGAACCAGATTTCCGTAATAAATTTTTTTTGCTCATACTGCTTTTTTACCACTTTGCTTTGGACAGGCTCGGCAAATCTCGAAAGATGCCCGAAGATTGCGGTGAGCGTATCGCTGAAAACGAAGTATAGAACTTTTCCGTATCCCCACGGGGACACAGCGACTTTTTGCACCCATCCGTCAGCGGGAGCGACGATAGGATGTCCCACAGAAGCGCGCAAATCTATGCCACCGTGAAAATGACCCACGCGAAATTCTCCGCAGGTAGATGTCATAATATGTCCCGAAGGCAGAACCCACACATATCCGCCGGAAACCGTCGATATTAAAATCGTGCAGAATATGAAAAGTTTGAAAAGCATTATTCATCTCGTTGTTCAGTTTCACCTGTTTCGCTCAATGCAAGCGGTATCCGATATCCCAATGAAATAAAATGGTTCATTCCAACATCTCCGTAAAATGATAGCGAATATTTTAGAGAGAAATCTTTCCAGTAGAATGCCATTCCGCCCGCAAATGTTCTACTGTCGTGCATTATCGTGTATGATGCTGTCGCGTTGAGCCAATCGATGGGTGATATTTCCAATGCGATTGCACCATAAGAATTTAGCATATCGGGTTTTATGAATGTGGCGCCTGCGGTCAAAAATTGCCAAGAATATTTAACCTGTGCGCGATAAGTCGTGGGAACGGGATACAAAAATTCGATAAATGAATCGTTGCTGCCGTAATCGGTTGCGGAAATTCCACCGTAAAAATTTCGCCATCTCGCTGTAATGCCACCCGAAAAAGTGTTCGCGTCCATCGTGTTGAATTCGATTTGCTCGTGAATGTGGCGATATGCGAGTCCTACCCAGATGTTTTTCCCGAAATCGTAAGCGCCACCAAGCAATATATTCGCTCGATTCGCATCGAAAAGATATTCTGGCTCCGATGTCGCATACTCTCGCCCTTCGATGTCGGACACAGATGAAATTCCAGCAGATGCAAAAATGCCGTATTTTCCAAAGCGTCCAGCAACGGTCAGAAAATCGTCCGATGCGTCTCCCCAGCGATATCTATATCCTGCGGATATATCGATTCCATTCAAAAACGAGAGCGCGGCAGGATTTGTCTGTGGAATGAGAAATACTCCGCCCGATGCTTCATCTTCGGCAGACACAGGCAAAAATAGATAACTCGAAAGATGCGTCATCGGAAAATTGCTCTGCGCAAACAGCGATGCAAAAATAAGTGCGGCTATAAATATTGTCCTTATCAAAATATCCTCCATGAATGTTGATGATAAATTTATACACTCCGAGAGGATTTTGCAATTAAATATTGTCGATAATTAAAAAATAATAAATTTTTCAAAAAAAGTATTGCAACCTGTTGCAATTTTCATATACTTAATAAAAAGTATAAGAAAAG
>JALTEE010000362.1 GCA_027007865.1 bacterium | reverse complement strand
CGAATGGCTCTTCAAGTCCGGTTGCCGCCTGTTATTTCTATTTTTTATCTAATCTATATATATGGATTCCCGTTTTCACGGGAATGACAAAACAGAATATTGAAATGACAAGATAAAATTCTGGAATGACAAGCGATGGGTTGTAGTGTCATTCCCAACTCGATTGGGAATCCAGAGGTGGTTGTGTATTGAGTTTCTGGATTCCCGTTTTCACGGGAATGACGACTCTCACAGGAATAACAAGTCTCTTTGGAATGACAATTTCCATGAGAGATATATATCATCAAATATCTATGTTCTCCGAAAAAATTGTTTGTTATCTCGAAATTTCGTGATATTTTATTTCGGTGTTGCAATTGCAATATGTAAGTTCAATCGTTTCAAATAATCGAGAATAATTATAGGAGGCAAGGAAATGTCGGCAATCGTAGGTATTATGGCGAGGCAAATATTGGATTCTCGTGGGAATCCAACAGTAGAAGTTGATTTGGAATTGGAAAGCGGTGTAATTGGTCGCGCGGCGGTTCCATCGGGAGCGTCCACAGGAAAGCGGGAAGCGCTCGAAATGCGCGATGGCGAAGAAAAGTGGGGTGGAAAATCGGTATTCAAAGCGGTCGATAATGTGAATGAAATTATCGCTTCCGAACTGTTAGAACTCGAATCCACCGACCAACTCGGCATTGACAGGATTATGCTCGAACTCGACGGCACAGAGAACAAATCGAAACTCGGTGCAAATGCGATATTGGGCGTGAGTATGGCTGTTGCGAGGGCATCGGCGGAAGAACTCGAACTGCCGCTCTTTCAGTATCTCGGCGGAGTCAATGCTCGCTTGTTGCCTATCCCGATGTTCAATGTCATAAACGGTGGTGCACACGCCGATAATAATCTCGAAATACAGGAATTCATGCTTGTTCCGGCGGGCAGACCGACATATTCGGAAGCACTTCGTGCAGGAGCGGAGATTTATCACACACTCAAAAATATTTTGAAATCGGACGGTCATTTCACGGGTGTCGGTGACGAAGGCGGTTTCGCTCCTAATTTCAAAAATCACGGAGAAGCTTTAACTGCTATGGTAAAAGCCATCGAAAAGTCTGGATATGAACCGGGTAAAGATGTCTTCATCGCTATTGATGTCGCTGCAAGTGGTCTCTTCGAGGATGGAAAATACAATTTCGAGGGCAAGAAAATTTCTTCCGCGGAATTGACAGAATATTATGATAAAATTATCGAAAAGTTTCCGATTATGCTAATCGAGGACGGTCTTGCGGAAGATGATTGGGACGGTTGGATTGCGATGACAAAATTTTTGGGCGATAAGGTCGAACTCGTTGGCGACGATATTTTTGTAACAAATCCAAAAATCATCGCCCGTGGAATTGCAGAGAAAGCCGCAAACGCTGCACTAATCAAGTTAAATCAAATCGGCACGGTATCGGAAACGCTCACGGCTGTAGAAATGGCGCATCGAGCAGGATGGCGCACGCTCATTTCACATCGCAGTGGCGAAACAGCCGATTCGTTCATTGCTGACCTCGCAGTAGCGGTAAATTCTGGACAGATAAAAAGCGGCGCCCCTTGCAGAGTAGAAAGACTCGTAAAATATAATCAATTATTACGCATCGAAGAGGAACTCGGCGAATTGGCGGAATTCCCTAAGCGTTCGGCTTGACACCCTTCGGGTGATTCCGTGCTTCGCGAGCGGGATACATTGGTTCAAGTCCGCACAAAAATTTCCGAAATCGCACCGATGATAAGAGAATATATCGAGAATTGGAAACGGGATAAGGGGATATAAGATATTTTCTATTTGACACGAGCCAATTTCTCATTATCTTTTTTGGCAGAAGGATAAAATAATTAAAATCTTGCA
>JALTEE010000361.1 GCA_027007865.1 bacterium | reverse complement strand
TATCTATACTATCTTTTTTCGAGATTTTTTACAAAATTCGATTTTATCATCGAGCAGTTTTTTTCTCGATTGAGTTCAATATCTTTTTTGCCATTTCACTTTTAGGATTTTTTGCAAGAATCGAATCTACCTGTGCTTTTGCAGCGTTAATATCGCCCGAATTCATCAGCGAAATAGCATAGTTTGTCCTGAACGCTTCTTTATCGGGAGCGGTAGTGACCGCGTTAAAAAACGCTTCGCTTGCCTTTGAAAATTGTTTTGTCTGCGAAAGCAATGCGCCCCTTATATTCCAAAGTATTGCATCGTGAGGATATAGAGCGCATCCGAAAGTCGCTATCACGAGCCCCTCATCAAACATTTTCCATTGGATAAAATCGTCGAGTATCGCGTATAACGACACTTCGAAATATGGGGAATATTTTTCATTTTGCTGTTTTATATATGCAATATATTCTTTTCGCTGCTGCACAGACATATTTTTCAAATTGAATAACGCATTTACAGATTGAGGCAGCATAACTCTTACCAGCCATTCTTTGTCGGGATGAAATCCATATCGTTGAAATTGAAATATTGTCGAATCCGCACCCGGAAGCAATTTATAGACATCCAACTCGGGAACGCATTCCACAGCATTGATATATTGATATGTTCTCCATAAAAATTTTAATGCTGATTTGTTCGCTGTGAGATATGGAAACCACATAGGCGACGATACGATTATATCAGGACGATGTTCTAATATTAGCTTTGCCGCAATCGAATCGAAAGCGATATATGTATGGTGCAGTTTTTCTCTGCGCTTCCATAGTATCATAGTCGCTTCGTTCGATGTCAATCCTCCGAGGTCGAGAATTTTTCTTCTTGTATCGAATTTTATCCTTCCGACATCGTGAGTTGCCACAAGTGCGCTATCTGGGGTATCTTCCAAAATCCATTTTGCCGTTTCGCCGTGAATCGTATTTATCTGTTTAATTGTGCGCGCAGGCATTTCGAGCCATCTATTCAAACCGAACAGTGCAGGCAGCAAAATAGCGATAGGGAGAGCTATTTTTTGCCATTTTTTATCGAGAAATGCGAGCGCTGAAATGGTAACAGCAACAAGGGATGGAACAATAACAACAGTGTATCTGCCAAAATGCACTTCCTGAAAGGCAACGATAAACTTTGCAATCGGCAGTCCGAAAACCCACAAAAGCGGCAAAATAGCAAAGAACTTTTTATTCTTAAAAGACATATAAAATAATGCAACAGACGATATCAGCAGCGCTATTATCAATGCAAAATTATCGTGCCAAAATGTGGCAATCGTATATGATAAATAGTCCAATCTGGTTCCTCGGTAGATGGCGCTTTTGCTAAAAAATGTGTTCGGAAGCAGATACCCAGTCAACAGCAGGTTGAAAATGAAATATAAAAGTGCAAATCCGATTATTATCGATATCGGCAGAATTGCTCGTTTAAAATTTCTCCTGTGAATGAATAGATAAACGGCAATCAGTATCACAGACAATAAAAATGCCTCGGGTCTTATAAAAATTGCTATTCCTGCGAGAACTGCCGACCAAAGATTTTTCTTCTCCGCAGACCCTTCCGATATAAAAAGCCCTATCGAAAATGCGACGATGGCGGAGAACAATTGTGTTTCCATTCCCGAAAATGTATGCCAGAAAAACCTGCCATACAAAAGAACAGTGATTGCTGCAAAAAAGGGTGTGATTTCCTCATCGATTTTGAATGCGAGTATGATTTTTTTGCACAGATAATACGCGGCAAGCGCAGCAGTTAAGAATGAGAGTGCAGAAAGGATAAATGCCGCAGGCAAAAAACCGAAAAACATTCCAAAAAGTGCTAACAGAAAAACCCACATCGGCGATGT
>JALTEE010000360.1 GCA_027007865.1 bacterium | reverse complement strand
CGCCCCAAGCGGATGGTATACTGACTAAAATCTATTCCGATGCACCATCGACGAGCATCGACTATGCGATTATGGAAAAATCGACCGATGTCGCTGTTCTTTGGGGCGCTTTCCAGTGGGACGATGTCGGTAGTTGGGGCGCACTGGAAAGAGTTCTCCAAAGAGACCGCAACAACAATGTTACAACAGGCTCGGGAAAATTCCTGCTCCAAGAATCATACGAAACCACCGTATATAACGATGAAGATGGTCTCGTGGTCGCATTCGGAGTATCGGACATAATTATCGTCCGAACGAAAGACGCTGTGCTGGTGATGAATAAAACAAGAGTTCCGAATATGCGTGAATTGGTGGAAAAAATCAAGGAAGACCCCGACCTAAAAAGGTTTTTATAACATAACTTTCACGATGAAATTTCACGAATACGCAATCGAAGTGTTTCGACAATGCGGAATTCCAGATGCCGAGCACGAAATATTTTTAATTTTTGCAGACATTTTAAAAATCTCTCCCGGCGAAGCGCATTCGAGAATAATATCTGGAAATATAGACGACGAACATATTCGCCGTGCGGAATCTATAATAAAAATCCGCTGCGAAACACGAAGACCGCTTGCGTATATAATGAAAAAGCAAGAGTTCTTCGGTATCGATTTCTTCATCGACGAAAATGTGCTCGTTCCGAGACCTGAAACGGAAATTCTCGTCGAATCCGTGTTGTCGCGCCTGTCCGATGAGAAATTGCTCGGAATCGATGTCGGCACGGGAAGCGGCGCGATCGCAATCGCACTACTCAAAAATCGCCCCGAATGGCGCATCGTCGGGACAGATATTTTTAACAATCCTCTGAAAATCGCTGTGAAAAACGCTCTTTTGAATAATGTCGCAGATAGATTTTTCCCACTGCAATGCGATATTCTCGATGGGATAAAATCCGCCGATTTCATCGTATCGAACCCACCATACATTCCGTCTGCAGAAATTTCAAAATTGTCGCCAGAAGTGCAGAGTGAACCCAAAATTGCACTTGACGGCGGAAGAAATGGTCTAAAATTCATCAAAACATTGCTCCAATCCGCACAAAAAATGTTATCGCCAAAATTCATCGCATTCGAGTTCGGTTTCGGACAGATGGAGAAAATCGAAAAAATTTTACGCAACTACGATAATTACTATGCAGAATTTATAAATGATAATGCGGGTTTGCCAAGAGTAGCAACGATGAAAAGATTTTCATAGAAATGTAAGTCTACTGCTTTCAAAAAATTATGTAGGAAGCCCTATGTTTCTTCGGATTTTTCAGCGATTAAAAAACTTCGCGGTCCGCGGCGAAAAATTTTGCGCATAAAAAATGTGATGCCGCACAACTTTATTAAATCATATACTATTCCGCCCACGAGCGAATATATTTTGTATGCGAATCTGATGAACCAATCGGAAGCGAATTTTTTCAGCAGATTGAAAACGATGTTCCAAAGCGCATCGTAAATTCTGCCCCAAATTCTCATATCTTTCTCGAAAGTCCCGCTCTCGATTGGATGCAGCCCCGCATTTTGCGCGAAATTTCCGAGCTCCGCAGGCGTATATGCAGTGTGAATGTATTTGCCATCGGCGATGCCGAAATTTTTCAAAATGCCAACATCGATTTCTTTCGGCCGTTCGCCGCGCCAGTTCGGGCAGGTGATGATAAAAATCCCGCCGTCTTTTAATATTCGCGATACCTCATCGAACAATTTTTCGGGATTTTCGAGATGTTCCACAGTTTCGGATGATAGAATAAAATCTGCGGATTTCGATTTAATGGGCAGGATTTCCGCATCAGCGCAGGTGAGCATAGCGCTATCGCATCGCATCTTCGCCCGCAGAAGCGCAGGATAAGAT
>JALTEE010000359.1 GCA_027007865.1 bacterium | reverse complement strand
ATACAATACTATATCGAAATACTATATCGAAAATGTTTGCAATTTCAATATAATTCTCACGGAATAAAAGTATGGGAATAGATTTAGTGCGAATTTTTGAGCGTTCGGAAGTATCGCCGTTATCGATAAATCCTTTACTTTTGCGCCTCGACAACGGGCAGCAAAAAAAAGTCGGCATCGCTCGGGATGTGATAATCGGGTGTTGTGGGCAGCGCCGTCTGCGGATTATATGCAAGATATTCTTCGTCGAGAAGACCGAGTTTTTTCATAACTTGCTGAACTGTTGTCCCTCTGTTTTGTTCGAGCACGAGTTTTTTACCTATGAAAATGCGCATTGTTCAACGGAGTTTAATTTTTCCCAAACATAATATCTATCAACTCGTCCACGTTTGAAAGCGGAATGATTTTTAAATCTTCCAGCACTTCTTTTTTGATTTCTACGAGTTCTTTTTCGTTCTGTTTCGGGATAATCACACGCTTCAATCCGAATCGTTTTGCTGCGTGTAATTTTTCGGGCAGTCCACCGATTTGGAGTATTCTCCCCGACAGTGTAATTTCGCCCGTAAGCGATAAATCATTCGGCAGAGATTTTTTGCTGAATGCCGATAGAATTGCACATGTTATCGCTGCGCCCGCGCTGGGACCGTCTTTTGGAACCGCACCTTCGGGAAAATGAATGTGCACATTGTATTTGTCTATGTCCACGGGTGAAATTCCCAGTTTGTATGCACGGGAACGAGCGAGAGACATCGCCGCCTGAATCGATTCTTTCATTACATCTCCGAGCGAGCCCGTGAATTTCGCATCGCCTTTGCCGGGTGTGAGCAGCACTTCGATGTGCAGTAGTTGTCCGCCGACGGATGTCCAAGCGAGCCCGAGCGCTTCGCCGGGGAAAAGTTCCGCAGGAACAGGGGAATCGGTATATTTCGGAACACCGAGATATTCCTCGACTTTCTTTGGCGTGATTTTGAATTTCTTCTTCCGCTTATTTTTCGATATTTCGACAGCGATTTTGCGCAGAATTGCGGCGATTTGCCGTTCCAGTTCGCGCACGCCCGCTTCGCGAGTATATTCCCGAATTATTTTCAAAAAGGCATTATCGGAAAATGCAATTTCGAGTTTTTTAAGTGCTGGTATGAAATCGAGTTGCTTTTGCAGCAGATAATCTCTTGCGATGACGAGTTTCTCGCTTTCGAGATAGCCTGGAATACGAAGCACTTCCATTCTGTCGAGCAGCGGCAGCGGGATGCCTTGAACGGTGTTCGCCGTCGTGATAAAAAGTACCTGCGACAGGTCGAACGGCATTTCGATATAGTTATCCATAAATGAATTGTTCTGGTCTGGATCGAGGACTTCCATCAGCGCAGCAGCAGGGTCTCCGCGGAAATCGCTGCCGATTTTGTCTATCTCGTCGAGCAGAAATACAGGATTTTTCTTTCCCGCTTTTTTGATACCTTGAATAATTTTTCCGGGGAGTGCGCCCACATAAGTTCTGCGATGCCCGCGTATTTCCGCCTCATCGTGCAACCCGCCGAGCGATGCTCGGACAAATTCACGCCCCGTCGCTCTTGCAACAGACCGCGCAACAGATGTTTTTCCCACTCCGGGAGGACCTACGAAACATAAAATCGGTCCCTTGCTGCGCTCCGATAAATTGATAACAGCGATATGCTCGATAATTCGGCGCTTGATTTTTTCGAGACCGTAATGGTCTTTGTTCAATATTTTCTCGGCTTTCCTAATATCCTTAAAACTTTCTGTTTTATCGAACCAGGGCATTTCAAGCAGCCAATCTATATATGTTCTCGTAACAGCGGCTTCAGGAGAAGTTGGCGGTGTCCGAGATAGTTTTAAAAATTCTTTCTGAATTATTTCACGCGCTTTTTCCGGAAGTTTCGTTTTTTTAATACGCTTTTCGAGCTCTTTCAGCTCCACTTCGAAAGTCCCTTCTTCGCCAAGTTCAGCGCGAATCAGGTCCATTTGTTGCCGAAGAAAATATTCGCGCTGACCATCGTCCATTACACGCTGAACTTTCTTTTCGATATCTTCGCGATAGTGGAGAACATTAACTTCCCTGATGAGAATTTCTATGAGGGATTCCAACTGTATACGGATATTTTTTGCTTCCAACAATTTTTGCTTTTCTATATAATCTACCTGTATTTGCGCAGATATTATATCGGCGATTTCATTATAATCGGGGTTAAAATCGAGCAGTTGAGAAAGTTCGTCCGGCAAATTCTGCGATAAATTGACATATTGTTTAAATAATTCTTTTACTTTTCTAATGAGCGCTTCAATACGAGGATTATAGACTTTTTTCCCGCGAATAGGCACGACAACCGCTTGTATAAAATTGCGCATAGAATTATACCTTACAACTTTTGCGCGCTCTTCTCCTTCTACAAGCACTTTCAACGCCTTCGACGGAAATCTCATAACTTGAATAACACGGGCAATAGTCCCGATGCGGAACAAATCGGCAGCGGAAGGCTCGTCGACTTTCGCGTCTCGCTGAGACACAAGAAATACCTTTCGATTATGCTCGGAAACAAATTCGAGTGCCTCGACAGAACGCTCACGACCAACGAGTATCGGCGTAACTGTTCCGGGGAAGACAACTGTCCCGCGCAAAGGAATTACAGGAAACGAGGTATTCATATTTGTTCTGCTCTTTGCCATAACGACAAAAAGTAGTTTCAATGCAAGGCTCTGTCAACATTTTTATTCGATGCAACTTAAATAAGGGGCAGGTCCGCGACCTGCCCATTTTAATACTATACACTTTTCGATGGAATAAACAGAACTCGATTTTAGATTAGCGTGAAATTATCGACCAATAATTGTTAAAGCCCCTGTATTATGACATCTTTTGGATATTTCACAGCGAACTGTAATCTGATTTTCTTTGTTTCGCCTGGTTTTACGCTAATTTTCCAAATAACTTCGCCGTCGTAATTTTTATCCTTTTTATCGGGCGAAGGGTCAAATTTTACATCTTCGATTTTTATATCTTCATCGCTTGAAACGGGTATCTGGTCATAAACTTCGACGACAGCATCGGATTTCGAGTTGTTTGTAATTTTTATCTCATAAGCGAAAAAATCTCGTTTGTTTTGCCCGATGATACCCGTGTTTTCAGAAAATTCTTTCGTGCGCTTTCGTTCGACTTTGATTGTCTGCACAGGTCCCATAGCGAGCCGAAATTCACCGCCGAAGCCCAGCGGCTCATTAAAATACTGCGTTCCAACATAGTTGTTTCCTTGAAAAACCGACACTTTCCCCGGCAGTAGTAAATAATCGCTGTTGTTCTTGCATTTTGCCGTGATATAAACTTTTTGGTCGAGTTTCGGCACGGCGACAAATTTCTTCTCCGCATCGAAATTTAATTCCGCCACGACAACGCGGTGGTCTTGACCGTCTGCGGGAATCGTGCGCTTGCCCGAAACATTGTAGATGACCGTTTCACCCGATATTTCCGCCGTAGATGTCGAGTATTCGGCGGCATAGTTCTTTGGAGCAGGCACAGAAGGCATTGCCGCTTTTTCTGCTGATTTGAGCTGTTCACCACCAGCCATTGCGAGTGTTCTTTTTGTAGGGAACGGAGCGGGATGATATTTTCTCAATATCCATTTTTTCAAATTTGGCGGTTCGGTTCCCATCTGCGGCTGCGCTGTGGAAAGAACGATTGCACTATTTTTCCAATCTTCGCCGGTGCTTTGTTTAACTATACCGAAGTATGTCAGCGCGACTTTTCCTGTTTTTTCTTCATATCTCGCATCATACTGCGGTTTCCAACCTGCACCGTAGATGACATATTTTACTGATACAGTAAATTGCGCAGCGGCAGCGGAATTTATCGGCACTTCGACGCGATAGCCTTTATTGGCATTGCCACTCGAAATGTTCCTCAATCGCTCCTGCAGTTCCTTTTTTTTCTTATTTAAACTGCGATTTTCCACAGCGATTTCCGTTTTTGCTTTTGCGAGTTTTTGCAATTGGCTTTCGAGGAAATTTGCTGTTGTTGTAAGGTTCTGCGGAGAAATGACAAGTTTTTGATCTTTTGCTTCGGAACCGCCAAGATTTGCCACAGAACCTAAAAATTGCTTCTGCGTAGCGATACCATCCTCTTCGATTTTCAACTCGGCGAGACGGTCATCAATTGATTGAATTGAATCTTCTAAAACCTGTATCGCTTCCGGCGTGAATTTATCGAGAAATACTTCTACACCGCCGAGGGTAGATTTTGCTCCTCCCGAAATGCTAACTCGAACAGAATTCTTATCGATTTGCTGCGGTAGATATTTTAAAATCACTCTCGATTCGCCTGCGGAAACGGAGATTTTTCCAGTCCGCTCGACGAGCGCTCTATCTCTATAGATTACAACTTTGCTCACATCGGTGGAAAACTTATTCGCTCCGGAATAGATTTTTGCATCGCTGCGCTGATTATTTTTAGGCAAATCTGCTGTGGCAGCGATACCGAGCGAATTCGCAATAAGAGCAAAAACTACGATGATGAAAATGCGCCGCATTGTTCCTCCTCGTTGTCAAAACTTGTTATGTTCAAAATTTCTCGCCGAACAAAAATACGATAATCGCTTTCTGAATGTGTAATCTGTTTTCCGCCTGCTCGAAGACAACCGAATGAGGTCCGTCCATCACCTCATCGGTGATTTCGCGACCGCGCTCCGCAGGAAGACAGTGCATAACGCTCACATTATTTTGAGCATAGGATAGCAGTTTGTCATTCACTTGAAACGGTCTCAGCAATTCTTCACGCTCGGCGATTTTATCTTTTTCGCCCATAGATGCCCAAACATCCGTATATATTACATCCGCATCTTTTACCGCTTCGATTGGGTCCTGTGTTATTGTAATTTGCGACAATCCGGAATCCTTTGCATTTTTGAGAATTTTTTCATCGGGTGTTCTATTGGCGGTCGTTCCGATGCGTAAATCTATTGAAAGCCTGCTCGAAAGATTCACCCACGAATTTGCGATATTATTTCCACCATCGCCGACATAGGCAATCGTGAGATGGTCCATTCTATTTTTCTGCTCGATAATCGTGAAAAAATCTCCCATAATTTGACACGGATGAAGCAAATCTGTGAGCGCATTTATCACGGGGACTTCGGAATGTTTGCCGAATTCAAGTATTTCATCGTGAGAGTAAGTGCGAATGACCACGAGGTCGAAATATCGGGACATCACTTTTGCTGTATCGTGGACACTTTCGCGTTTGCCCATACCGATTTCCGCTTCGGAGAAAAATAATGTATCGGCACCGAGTTGGCGGATGCCCGTTTCAAAACTTGCCCGTGTTCGCAGAGATGGTTTTCGAAACATTAACGCGGAATGTTTTCCCGCCAGCGGTTTCGGGTCATCTCCCCAACGATGCATCTGTTTCATTACCTTCGCAATCGTTAAAACTTCCTTGATTTCTTTGGATGTGAAATCTGTGATTGCTAAGAAATCGCGCTTCATTAGTTATGCCTCCTGTATAAATTTCGTCCAGAACTTACTTTTTTTCATCTTCTATCGGGAATTTCCCCGTCTGGCTGCAAATTTTGTGCTGCCTTATATCCTTCTTGGAAATAGTGTTCTGCAGCGCTCTGGTCGCCTAAAATTTCCATTACTTGCGCCATCGCAAACCAGTGAGCAGGATTCTCGGGTTGAATATCGATGGCTCGCTCGATATACTCGATTGCTCTGTCGAACTCTTCATCGGCAGCAACGAGCAAACCGAATGTTGACCACGCAGAAGCGAGTTCACTGTCCTCTTCGAGAGCGATGCTTAATTGTTCTTTCGCATCCTTAAAGTTGCCGCGAGCATTGAAACACAGCGCGAGATTGAAATGGACAAATGGAATTACAAGCCCCATAGTCGCTGCGGATTTAATTGCCTGCTTGAAAGAGTCCTCCGCCTGCTGAAACTGCTCCTGTCTATAGTAAAGCGTGCCAAGGTCGTTCCAGACATCCCACGGGTCATCGGGATGGTCGAGAGCATATCGCGACAGCGATTTTAGCGCTTCATCGAATTTACCCTGCGATGTGAGTATAACTGCTTCCACTCGCCGAATTCGCTCGTCGCTGGGGTCGAGTTCGTAAGCACTGTTCAAAAATTCTATCGCCTCTTCGATTCTGCCGAGTTTCGCAAGTGCAAATGAAATTAGAATGTGAATTCTCGCTACATTGGGTTTTTTATCGAGCGAATCCCGCAGCCATTGCAGCGCTTCTTCGTAATCTGCGGAATATAGTCGCAGCAGTGCGAGACCGAGCATAACATCCGCATCGTTGCCGTTCTTCGCGAGCATACTTTGAAGCGCAAACTCTGCATCGGCAAATCTGCCTGCGTAAATCATCGCAAGCGCCGAAACTATATCTGATGTTCCCATTTTATCTTTTTGCGAAGCCATAGCGTAAATAAATTTATTATTTTCTATAATGGCAAGTAAATAATTTCTTGTCCATGCAAGGTTTTTATTTAATT
>JALTEE010000358.1 GCA_027007865.1 bacterium | reverse complement strand
AAGAGACATCGGATTGTGGAAAAAAATCGTATCTATACGGGGAGGGAAATTTCCGCAGTTGAGGTATCGAATTTCTACCCAGGCGGAATCGATACAGGTTTGTCTATCCTGCGCAATAAACGAAATCAACTGGACGGAATCTGCCGTATATATATAAGGAGATACCGTGCCAGATGTCGCGCAGCCATTGCAAGCACTGGAACCATCGAGCATACCTGAATAGCCGGAAGGCATAGATGGCTCTGAATTCCATTCGTGGTCTTCTGTCAGTAAATCGCCGTATGGCGCTGTGTGTCCATCGATATTGAAACAATCGGAATGAGGACCGTTCGAACCCACGACATTGTGAGGATAAAGTGCATAGATGTAAGGTTTGATTGTATCCTGCCCAGCAATCCATTCCGCTCTCGACCATCTTTCGTAGAGAGGATTTGTGGGAGCTGGTCGGTTAGGGTCGACTTCGACATGCTCGAGCGGAGGCGAACTGTAAGTATGATTGTCATCATTGAGATAGCAGTAGAAATCGGAAACCGTATCGATACCGACATAGAAAGTATCGAGAACAGAAATACCTTCGATACCCGTGGTTGTGGCATTGCAATCGTGACAACCTGTGGAACGCAAGGTAACCCAAATTCTCTTGAATGGAAGCGTTCTGCCGCTCCAACTCGCCTGCGGCGGAATCGCAATCGGATTGCGGAACGCAACAATCGCCTGCCATTTTTTATATGTTCCGAGAGGCGTGCTTTCCGTGCCAACTTGAATCCACTTCAATGTAGGGTCGGTGGGATTATTTGGGTCAAAGATGAATGTATCCTGCGCTGTTGTGGGAATCCAGGGCGTTCCAAGATCCACATACCAGGTTGTGCTGTCAGTGATAAAGTGTTCGGGAATTGCCATTACATCGAGCGAATCGAAGACATCGCAAGCGGGGTCGCCAGCAACGCCAGCGTCTCTATCGACATAGACCTGAATACCCGTATAGTAGTCTTTTTCGGCATCGGTTACACCGAACTGAGCCTTCGCAGAATCTGGATGCAATGGTGCAAGGTCTTCGTTCGGGTCGAAATCTGCGCTGCCCCAAATCGTCACTTTAAAAGCGGTTATATATATGGTATGCGATGCTGCAAGAACATCCAGACGAAGAACCGCTCTGTCCTGACGGGGCTGGATGAGGATTTCTTGAAGTGAGTGAACTTCATCAATTCCCCAGAGACCATAAACACCCGTCTCAGTGACAACAGAGTCACGCATATAAGTGGACCAATCTCTGCTAGTGGGTAAGTATGACCCACCATCGAACGCTCCACGGGTCGGTGTGAACGAGGACACTGTTGTAAAATCTGTGGTGTAGTCACTGGGAATTTGTGTTCCATATCCCCCGTAGCACAGGTTGAACACATTGAAGTACTGCCAATCGCTCCCGTCCGCAAACAGCAAACCTGCGAACATAAGGAGACCAACAAGCACCAGCACTACTGTTCCTTTGCCTCTCATATGCTTCTCCTTCTTGAAAAGGGTTATACTTTTCAACACTCCAAACAGCCTTCCGATACTGCTCTCCACTGTCCTACCTCCTTGTGGTTATTTTTTCTACTTTAACTCTCAAAAACAGAACAACAAAACAGCAATTCTATACGAAATTTCAATAGTAAAAATCGGATTCAAAAATAAACAACACCGTTCAAAAAAGCAACCCATAATATCAAAATAGAAACAACAGGACACTTTTATGCCCTTAAATGCGCACTCGGGGAGCGGTATAATCCGCTCCTTGCGAAACGATGTTCAAATCTATTCTCATTACAAGATATTGTCAAGAAATATTATAAAATTTTATTGTCAAAAAAATCGAATAACGGGTTATTTCCATACAAGATAAT
>JALTEE010000357.1 GCA_027007865.1 bacterium | reverse complement strand
GAAAAACAGAGAAAATCAGGAGTTCATTTTTTGGGGAATCGAAGATTCGAATATTTCGTGCAGTTCCGCAGATTTCCATAAAAATTCTCCGATTTTGAGAATGCCGTCATCGGATACCGTGCCAATTTTTTGTGATGAAATATTTTTTGCCGCTGCATCGAAAAGGATTTTGTTCAAATTCTGCGGTTTTGCGGTGACGACAAAAATCCCCTGTGTTTCTGCAAACATCCACAGCAATGGATTTACATCTTTGGGAATTTTTATGTTTGCACCGAGTTTTAAATTGTGGAACAAACATTCAGCCAGCGCAACAGCGATACCGCCTTCGGAAATATCGTGTGCGCTTTCCACTCTGCCTGAATAAATTTGTTGTAGCAAAAATTCTATCGTTTTCACCTGCTCTTGAATATTCGGCTCTGGCGGCTTTCCAAAATATTTACCGAACAACAACTTTTGCAATTGTGAGCCGCCGAAATCCGATGTGTTTATTTTTCCAATAATAAGTATATCATCGCCAACATTTTGAAATCCCATCGGTGTAATATGCTTTTCATCCTCGATTAGCCCGACCATACTGATTACTGGTGTCGGGAAGACCGCTCCTTTCGGCGATTCATTGTAGAAACTGACATTTCCGCCCGTAACGGGTATTTCGAGCGCTCGGCAGGCATCGGAAATTCCATCGACAGATTGCGCGAACTGCCACATAACTTCCGGTTTCTGCGGATTTCCATAGTTCAAGCAATCTGTTATACCGATTGGTTTTGCGCCTGTTGCTGCTACATTTCGTGCTGTCTCGAGAACCGCATTTGCCGCGCCTTTGTATGGGTTAAGCAAGCAAAATGCGCCGTTGCAATCCGTGCATAGAGCGAGAAATTGCCCGGTCTCCATAATGCGCATCACGGCGGCATCTGCGTTTCCCGGCAAAATTGCGGTGCGAACACCGACTTGGTGGTCGTATTGCCGCCAGACCCAGCGCTTAGATGCGACTGTCGGCATTGCGAGCAGCGCAGGCAAAATATTTTGAGGAGAACCTTCTTCCTGCAAAGATTTACATTTTTCAAAAATTTTTACCACCGCATCTTGCTGTTGAATTTCGTCGAGATAACTCGGTTTTTCTTGCGGCATATCATACACAGGCGCTCCGTCGCCCGCTTGGAGCGAATTTATCGGAATTTCCGCAGCGATTTTGCCCTGCCACTGCAATCGCAGCACAGGCTCTTCGATAACTTCGCCGATTACCGCATAGTGCAGTCCCCATTTTTTTAGAATATTTTCTATTTTCGGCAGATTTTCAGGCGTGGATATCAGCAGCATTCGCTCTTGCGATTCTGATAGCATAATTTCATAAGGCGTCATATTTTCTTCGCGCATCGGGACTTTGTCGAGGTTTATAAAAATACCGACGCCGCCTTTTGCTGCCATTTCGGCGCTGGAACTGGTGAGTCCTGCGGCACCCATATCTTGCATACCTACGACGAGTTTTTTCGCTGCAATTTCCTGTGTCGCTTCGAGAAGCAGTTTTTCCATAAACGGGTCGCCGATTTGCACAGATGGGCGGTCTTCCTGCGATTTCTCTGTAAGTTCTCCCGATGCAAACGAAGCGCCGTGAATACCGTCTCTGCCAGTTGCCGAACCGATATAGACGACTGCATTGCCGATTCCCGATGCCTCCGCTGAAATCATCCTGTCTGTTCGGACGATGCCCACAGCAACGACATTGACCAGCGGATTTCCCGAGTATGAATTATCGAAATACACTTCACCCGAGACGGTCGGGACACCGAAGCAGTTTCCATAAGCGGCGACCCCGCGAACGACGCCGTCGAAGAGATGTCTATTTACCGGGTCGGAAAGTTCGCCGAATCGGAACGAATCGAGCGATGCGATGGGATACGCACCCATACAAAATATGTCGCGCAATATCCCGCCGATGCCCGTTGCAGCGCCTTGAAAAGGTTCGATTGCAGACGGATGATTGTGGCTCTCGATTTTGAACGCGACAGCCCAGTCGTCCTTCAAGCGCAGCACACCAGCATTTTCTTTGCCCATCTCTGTCAGCGAACGCTCGCTGTTCTTCGGAAATTTTCTCAAATGCAAATGCGAACTCTTGTAGGAGCAGTGTTCGCTCCACATTACCGAAAAAATGCCGAGTTCTGTCCAGTTTGGTTCGCGACCGAGAAGTTCCAATATCCTGCTGTATTCCGCATCGCTTAAACCGAGTTTCTTCGCTTCTTTGAGCATATTATCGTTCCTTCGTTTATGGAAAAGTAGGATTTCGAAATACAGCGGGTTTCGTATAATCTGCGATTATTTATTCTACAACGAATGTGATACCCCATATTTCACCATCGTGTTGAGCGGTTGAATCGAGTGCAGATGCCGTTGTTATAGCATCCACGACGAAAAATCGCACACCAGACGATGCGCCGACACGCAATCCATAGCGATATGTGCTCGCACCCTCTTCGCTCATAGTCGTTCTTTCATAGTGTCCGCTACGAGGATGTCGAAAAATTATCTGTGCATCAGCTCCCGTATAAGCATATACATCGATAGTGTCTTCGGGAGCAATCCTGAACAGCGAATCTATCGGAATCAGCGCAGTGGGGTCGGTGAGCACATAGCGTTCGCTCGTAGTGTTGTTCACTGCTACGACAGAATCTATGTCCACGGTGGACGGAGATGTCTGCATAAACACGGGAGATATCGCATCTAAATCCCAGTTATCTTCGGCATTTTTGACGAACCGCGCAGTTCGCGAACCCGTGAATGTAACGCTGCCCGTGTATGACACGAGACTTTCCGCCAGCCAGCAGCGATAGATGACCTCGCTCGTCAATGTTCGCGAAACATTTATCGTTGCCACATCGCCCGAAACATCGACCGAAACATCTCTCGTGATAGAGCGACCCGACCGCGGATAGCGCCAATCGTATATGGAATCATATACTTCTGTCGGAGTGGCAGTCCGCAGCAACGCTTCGTCGTCGGCTGAAAATGCTTCCGAGAAATTGAAATATGCGGAATATTCGCCGTTGATGGCATCCTGCAATTTTTCCGTGTCGCTTTCGCCTTCATCCTTCGAACATCCATAGAATACGAAAACCAGAAGCCCGATAACAGCGATAACAATCGACAACTTTTTCATAAAACACCTCCTCCTTAAATTGGTTTCTTCACCATTGGAGCAATAATCATACCAATTACCCAAATAGCGCACGGTCTAAATAAACCGAGTTCCCCGTAATTTGCAATAATTATTTTGCCTGCTCATCGAGGAACATTTTGAACATTATTGAACATCTATTTTATTTCGATATGGCATTATTTTCGATACTATAATTGCGGCAACTACCGCTCCTGCCAAATCTGCAAGCCAATCCCAAAACGAGCATTCCCGATACGGCACGAAATATTGATATATCTCGATTGCAGCGCCATAGAATGCACTTATCGACAATGTCCACAGGACAATTCTTTTCCTAACATTATTTTCACACAGCGAACCGTATGAAAGCGCCGCAAATACGCAGAATGCGATGAAATGATATATTTTGTCGAGAAATGGAATAGGCAGTTGTTTCTTTGGCATCGGATAGGACGATAGCAAGAATATTGCAACCGCTATAATTGCAAGAAGCACGGTAAAATATGGGAATTTTCGTTTTTTCATAGATACACGCAAATTTATTTCACACAACCTACAATAATATCCCGCCTTCGCAATATAAATTTATTGCATAATTCCACTATAAGATTTTCATTGTATGATATGACCGACGATGAAAGATATATGCGCATCGCGCTTCGTCTGGGGACAAAAGGTCTCGGACGGACATCTCCGAACCCGCCTGTCGGCGCTGTGATTGTCGAGAACGGCGAAATTATCGGCAAAGGATGGCACAAAAAAGCGGGAATGCCTCACGCAGAAGTCGAAGCGATAGCCGATGCGCACAAAAAAGGTTTTTCCAATTTCCGCAATGCAACGATATATGTCACGCTCGAACCGTGTTCTCATTATGGCAAAACACCGCCTTGCGCCGATCTAATCGTGTCGGAAAAATTTGCGCGAGTCATTATCGGCACGCTCGACCCGAACCCGCTCGTGAACGGAAACGGCGTAAAAATTCTAAAAGACGGCGGCATCGATGTTGCGACGGGAATTATAGAACGCGAAGCGAAACGGTTGGTCGAGAATTTTGCGACATTTATTACGAAAAAGCGCGCATTTCTCGCGGTAAAATGGGCGCAGTCGCTCGACGGGAAAATCGCAGCGAAAGATGGCTCGTCGAGGTGGATTTCATCTGAAAAATCTCTAAAATTTGCTCACAAACTGCGAAATATTTACGATGCTGTGATAATCGGTTCGGGAACGCTTTCTGCGGATAATCCGAAATTGACGGTGCGGAAAATCCGCGGACGAAACCCGGTCAGAATTATCATCGGCGGCAAAAAACCGATTAGAGCGGACTATGATTTGTTCTCCGACAACGCAGCGAGAACGATTTTTATAACGCCGCTCAAAAATCCGTTTGTTTTTGGCGCTCCGCAAAGCAATGTCGAAATATTTTACGCGAAACCCGATAATAACGGCAAAATTTCTCTACTGTGGGTTTTGCGGAAACTCGCATCGGAAGGATACACATCCGCGCTGCTCGAAGGCGGCTCGAAACTTATCGGCAGCGCAATTTCCGAAAAAATCGCCGACAGAATTTATGCGATTATCGCGCCGAAAATCGTAGGAAACACCGGAATTTCAGCTATCGGAACGGAAATAGCGAAGAGCATAGACAAAGCGCTGAAATTGGACGATGTTGAAATGGAAAAAAGCGGTGTGGATATTATAATCACAGGGAAACCGCTGTTTGATAGCGATAGTTCATCGATGTTAAACAATTCCTGATTTCCGCTTTCGCTGAAATGATAAGTTTTTCAGCCGATTTCCCGTTCCAATTCATCTATCGTTTTCAGAATTTTTTCGCTTTTATCGACGAGGTGAGGCGTCTGCGATTTTATATATTTTTCCACATCGGCAGCGATGTCGCCCGACGGCTTTATCTCTTCGATATCCACTCGATTTTTGTCCCTATCGATTTTATCTTCGATTCTCACTGAAATTGCACCGAGTTCTTTCCCTAATTTTCTGATTCGCGGCAGAGAAACTTTTACATCGTCGATTCTGCGATAAATTCTTATTCTGACCATAGCGCCGTCGAGCGACAATGAGGAAATTCTACTAATCATATATTCTTCCGCATCTTTGATACCTCGAATATCTATATCCGCCGTGATAAATTTTGTCGAATGCACAGGAATAAAATGCCACTGCGTCTTGAAATTTTCATCTTCGGGAATAATTTTGACATCCACAAATCCTTTTGTTTCGTTTTCTTCTGCAAATGTAACGCGCTGCAAACTTCCCGAATATATTGCAGGTGGTTCGGAAAAAATTTTCTGATAGCGATGAATATGCCCGAGCGCAATATATTGAAACGGCAGATGATTTATCACAATCGGCGAAATGTGCGATTCGTTTGGCAGGCGAGATATATCGCTGCCAGAAAGTTTTGCTCCGTCTATAAAAATGTGCGACATAAGAATGGCAGGCAAGCCGGGTGCGAGTTCGTCGCGGATTATTTTTAGCGCATCTTCGAATGACATTTCCTGCATCGAGTTGCTCGGAATCGTCGCAATCTGAACGATTTTGCCGTCGAGATTTAATTTATGAACCGCTATTTCGTCTGCGATAATTACATTCGGCACATTCAGCGTGTCGTAAATTCTTGCGGGATGGTCTCCCCAGCCGGGTATCTCGTGATTTCCGAGCATATATACTATTTTCGCTCCGCTGTCGGTGATTTTATCGAAAATTTCTGCGAGAATATTTTCCACAGTCGGCGATGGATTGCTGCTGTGGAGTATGTCGCCGCACATAAGAACGAGTTCTATCCCGTTTGCTCTCACATAATCCACCAATTCCATAGCGGAATTTTTTATCCAGCCGAACTCCAACGGAATACCGTTTCTATCTCTCAGCGAATTTCTCGTCAGTCCGAGATGCCAATCCGCCGTGTGAATAAATCCGATTATTCCATTTCTTGCAGCCAACTTTCAACCTCCTCCTTCAAAAAATCGGACAGTTTCAAATATTCCAGATAGTGTTTTTTTGCCTTGTTATAGTCGAATTTTTTATCCTGATACAAAACCCCGAGCGCCATTTGCGGCGGAGCGAAATCTTCATCACAATCGATTGAGCGAAGCCACAACGATTCCGCAACATCGTATTCTCCGAGAAAATATTTCGCTATGCCCGCATCGAACAGCGAATTGACATCGCAAGAATCGCTGTGCAGCGGAGCGATGAAATATCGATATGCTTCATCGTAATTTTTCTCGAACAGCGAAAATGCTCCACGCCATAAATACAGTTCTCTCAGAAAGGGCGCATTTCCTATCAACGAATCGGCAATATTGATGCCTTCATCCCAGCGGCTCGAATCGGCAAGGTCGGATGAAATTCGATACGACAATATAAAATGCCAGAACGGCTGGTCGATATTCGAGATTTTCACCATCAATGTGTCGAACCAGGTTCGGATTGCATTCTTCCTCAGATTTTTTACGGCGATATCGAAACTGTCTGCGGGCGGAAAACCTCGCAATCGTCCGGAAACGACGACATAGTTCGAATCGAGTGTCTCGTTCTCGTCGAGATGAACAATCCAGATGTCGATTTCGCCGCCTACGGGTATTCCCTGCCATCTTGGAATAACGATTTCACCGGTGCGCTCCGTTCCCAATTGGAAATAAGGCGATGAAAATATCTGCGACACCTGCTCGATTGTGAGCGGGTCGGCATTATATTGCGAGCCGTCGCTCCATTTGAATATCGGTCGAATGCGCAAAATAACCGATGGACGACCGAAATATTGCCGCACATAAAGACTCCCGATGACAGACCCATATCTCACACTTTGCCCGAAAATTCGCGCTTCAAAATCGGGTGTTCCAGTTCCTGCTTTTGAAACATCATCCGCAATGCGAAACCATTTGAAACCTTTCGACAAATTCCCGCTCAAAACATTAGCAATTCCGAGAGCGGTCTGCAAATATTTTTTTTTATAATCTGTTTTCTGTTTTTTTAGCGCTGCGCGCAATATTCTTCTCGCTCTATCCGGATTCCCAGACCATATCTCTAACATCGCATCCATATATGCTACCTGAGAATTTTGGGCGCTATATATTTTTTCTGCTCGGAGTAATGCTTCCTCAGCATCGTTTATATCTCCCGACTTCCCGATACAATAGGATATATCCAATAGTGCAGAATCGATTGTATTGAATCGAACGAATGATTTTGCAGCGAAAATGTATGCAGCAACCTGCCAATCTCCGCAAGCCATAGATATATATTGTTCGGTCTCGAGACTTTCCGGCGGAGTATAGTGTCCCCAAAAGTTGTCGTGCGACCATTTTTCAAGTTCTTCGAGAGAAACGGCAAAAGATGAACCGTTAAAAATCGATAGGAAAAATAAAATGAATAGAAGCAGAGTGTTTCCTTTATAAGATTTATGTTCTATTCGATTATTCTGCATTTTTTAACTTTAACTAAATAGGGGAAACCCCAATCCCTCGGATGAGATTTCCCCAAAAATATTTGCCTGCGGTGATTGCGTATTCTTTTTTATTTTCACCGTCTCCATTTCTGTTGTTCGATTATTCGGGCGTATATATGTTGTCCCAACTTCCCTTCAATAATGTAAGTCCTGCATTATCTGCTACATAAACCACAGCCTCGGGTCCGCTCCCAATTTGCGATATACTTCTCGGCGCAACAACATCGGTGGCTGCAACGGAAAGAGGTTTCATATCGGCAGTGTATTTTATTATATTGCTCAACACGAAGTCAGATACAAAAACAAATCCTTCGGGACTGACATACACTCCGTCGGGCTGCGTCTGCTGACTAAGTTCGAATTCGTTTTTAAATTCACCAGCGACGGTAAATTGAACAATTTCCCTAAGTCCAATGTCCGCCACATATAGTAAATCTCCACCCACAGATACATCTATCGGATGAACGAGTTTTTCTGTGCCGATTTCTTTTCGAAACGATGAGCCTTCGAATACGAGGACTCGTGCATTTCCAGCATCGACAATGAAATATTTTCCACCTGAAACTGCGATTCCAGCAGGCCTCGAAAGCGGTGCGGAACCATAGGTTTCCCCGCTGTATGCGATTATTGTTTTCTTAATCTTTTTCTTCGATGTCGCTGCCGCTGTAGATGTAGTTTTTGATGTGTCTTTGCTCTCTTCTGCACCACTGGTGGTATCACTAGTATCACTAATATCGGACGAAGAACCTTCCTCTGCTGTAGTTTCTTCTTCCGCTTCAGCCGATATCGTCACAGCAACAACCTGATTTTTCTCCGGGTCAGTGATTATCAGCAAATCCTCATCGAGCGCCATTCCAGCGACGGAACCGATGTCGAGGTCGCCGTATTTGAACGCTGCGATTTTTCCGCCCTTTTTGTCGAATTGGACTATCATTTGTTTCTTTGCATCTGCGACGAATATATTATTGCTATCCGTTGCCACAGCGAGTGCATTTTTTGTTCCTGATAGTTCGCCTGTTTTTGTATATCGCACTGCCTTGTTCAGAGTAAGAGTAATTCGTTCCGATTTACTGACTTTGATGTCTTTGGTCAACATATAAAACCCTTTTTTCTTCACAACGACCTTATGTGTGCCGCGGTTCAGCGTGAGTTTATAAATCGATGTTTCCACAAGATTAGCAAGCCCTTCTTTTCCGTCTATAAGAATGTTTTCCTCACCTCCGGACGGTTCTATTGCGATTTCGAGGCTTACGCTTGTCTCCGGTGGCTTATCGGGAATTAAATCATCGATATCCGGCACATCCTTGAACCTCGACGAACGCTGCCAGATGTATTTCGCCTCTGCTTTCTTTCTCGCACGCTCTTGCTCCTCATCCACGAGGTTTTCATAAGTCATCGGCGGTTCTTTGAACTTTGGCAGAGAACTTGCGCCACTCGCCTGTGAAGCACCACCCGGAATCTTAGACAATTCGAGGTCGGCTTTTTGATACAGATAATTCGTTCTGTCCTTTATTGTGGCTTTTATCTGTCCCAATGCTTTCGCAGCAGCACTATTGTTCTTCTTTTCCTCCTGAATAATAGCATAAGTATATGCCGCACGGATATGTCCTTTCCCTTTCAATGATTGTAATATCGATGTCGCTTTATCATAGGAATTTATATTAAAATATCCTCTTCCCACAACATATTTTGCCTCGTCTTTATAAGGCGATGTGCACTGGTTTAGAACAGCTTCTGCATCGGATACGGTTTTTGTCGCTTCGCTTTTTTCCTGAGCCGCGGCGAGTTTCACGAGTGCGACACCTTTCATAAAGCGCGCCCTATTCTTTATATCGCCAGAAACACCGGCATTTATAACCTTGTCGAATGCATAGGTTGCGAAACGCACCGCTGTCTGCCGCTCTTCTGCCGCTGTTTCGATTCCTTTCTGTAAAAAGTATTTACCTACACTCAAATATTTTTCCGCATCGCGAGGAAGTTGCAATCCCGCAAGAGCCATAGCACCATCTAAAACCCCAACACCTTTTTCCTTGCCGAGACTGCTCTCTATGCCTATCAAAAATTGCCTGATTGAAACGATGTCTCGTGTATCTTTTGTGAGAAGTTCATAGTATTTCCCCTGCGGGTTCGAAAGAGCAGTATAGATGTTATCTGCTTGCGTCAGTAGCGCAAGATTCCCCTGCTTCACACCGAGCCAAAAAAGACATTCAGCCTGACGGAATTTCGCATCGGCAAGCAATTCCTTTGCCCGCGTCGACCTATCGGACTCGACCTTTGAAGCGAACGAACCGAACTTCCCATTCGCATCACTGTAATCACCTTGAATGTATTGCACCCATCCAGCCCAATAGAGAGCATCGGGGATTTTGCTGGCAATTCTTCCCATATTGTTCAATACCGTTTTTTGAGCACCATTGAAAATCAAATAATTGAGAAGGGATGCATCTGCAATTCGTATCAGCATTTCTCCGCCATACTTGGCATTGTCTCTCATATCCGTCATCTGTCCCATAGCATCGTTCAATTTGTCTTTTTCTCCGACAGAGCCGAGCGTAACCATATCGATGAGTTTACTGACTTTACCCATCAGTTGCAGGTCTTTTTGCGTTCCCGCCGCGGAAATCATCTTTCCAAGTTCATCAATGGATGCGTTGAGTTCTTCTTCTACCGCTGCATTTCTTGCTTTCGAGGATAATTTGTATGTTTTCCCCCAGTCATTTTCGCTCACACGCATATACAATCTCGCTATAAGATAATGGGTTCCTGCTTCCATATATGAAGCGGCGAGACTCATCCGCTCATCACTCGCCTTTTTTGCCTCGTCAAAAGAATTCAGAGCTTCATCATATAATTTCTTTGCCGAAGAATATTGCGCAGGATTGAAACTTTTTAAGTATCCCAGCATATATTTGCAGTATCCGATATAGTAGTTTGAATTATCGATGTAGTCGGGGAAATCCTTTGCATTCTTTTGCACATCTTCATCCGATATGAAATCGGTGAAATCCCCGATAGCCTGGTCGAGCATTTTCGCTTGATTTCGCTCGGTAGTTGCGAGTTGGTATAATCTAAAAGAGCACATCGCGCGGAGGTATTTCGAGCGGACATATTCTTCGCCAACCGTTTCTATCCCTTTGAATGCACCGGCAGCCTCGTTAAATGTCTTGCTTGCGGACTCGAACATCGAGCCGTCTTTCCTTATCCTCGCAACATAGTATTGCGCGGTGGCATAGAAATATTTAGTATATGCTTCATCTTCGGGGGAAAGCACTCCTTGAAGAAGCTGGTTCAACATATCCGCAGCATCTTGAAAGGGGGTAAGCGCTTCTTCAAGATTCCCAGTTTGATACGCTTTAACTCCTTCATCGAACTTCGATGTAGCGCTCGACAGAGTTACATCCTGAGCAAAAACGCTCACGATAAACAGTGTTAGAGCAGCAAAAATGATTATCCTTCGCATATTGCCTCCAAGTTTTTTTCGTCGTGAATCTTATGTCTGAAAAACAACCAAATTTCGAATAAATTCATTCTAAAAAAAGACATTATTATCTATGGGAAGCCTTCCTTTTACCATCTGCGAGAAGGCTTTCCCACAGATATTTTCTAAGTAATATTAAACAAATGTACAAAGCACAATCATACATCGTCGTCAGGAAAAAGCGCTGCTGCCAGCAGAATTACATATTGCCTGCTACCACAGTAAATCCCGTTTGTCGAACCATCTCGCGAACATTTCCCAACTTTGGAGCGGGTCTTCCTGGTTCTTGTTCGGAAAGACGGATTTCACTGGCATTCACGGCTATGCGCTTTTTCGCCATATCCACGGAAATCCGCATCGGTCCGCGACCATAAGGAGTATATATCCATCCCTGCAGCACGCGAATTACTCGGTCGTTGAACTGTGGATTGTTCGTTCGCTGAATTATAATCGGCGAAATTACAGCCGTTTCAACAGTATATTCAATGATGAGCGGCTTATCGGGAATCCCGTATTTTTCCTTGAGTGTCTGGAATTCGATATAGTCGGTAGCATTAGAAATTCTGAATATAGGGTCCGGCGGCGGAGTATATCGTATCGTAATTTTCCCGATACCGCCTCTGAATAATATTTTTGGTCCTTCTGGCAGGTTTATATATGACTCACCCGTTCCTGTTCCACAGCCGACGAACACCAAAATCGAGACAAGCAATATCACCGATGGTATTATTCTGAATATCCTTTTCATTGCTGCCTCCTCCTTCTTCGGCTCTTTTTTATCTCGACTTTCATATCTTTAAGGCTGCCTTTTACCCAAGCGATTTTTGAAATGCCGAGTGCATACATATATCCCGTAACTTTCACAACATCACCATACGGCAATTCCCCAGGAGCGCGAATAATCACTGCAGGGTCGTTGACCCAAATTTCGTCCAATAATCCTCTAAGCGTCTGCTGATTGTATAGAACACCATATCTCTGCACTGCATTGCGAAATGCAATATATGCGGAAGGAATCGATACCACAGAACGTTTATCATTGAACCAGGTATAAAACTTTGCGGACTGGTCGTCGCCCTGTAGAACATAATAATCAATTCCGCCCTGGGGTGTCTTATGAAATTGAATCAACACAGACGCTTCAGAATTGCCTTTTTTCGGTGTCGGCAAGTTCATTATACCTTCTACCTGCGGCGCCGATTTTATCGATGGCATTACCGAAAGTGTTACCAAAAAGAATATCATCAATTGAAAGATGATGTCCACCATCGATGTTAGCTCGCTCTCAGGGAGAGGTTCATATTTTGCTCTCATTATAAACCTCCTCCGGCAGATTTTTTAATATTGGCAAACCTAAACGAAACGACTTCGATTGAATCCGCATCGCAAAACTCCATAATATCGAGGATATATCCGAATGGCGTATCTTCACGAGCGCGTATTTGCAATCGCGGAGGAGGCTCACCCATAAATATTATGTCCTCGATTTTCTTTTGCAAAAGGCGTTTCGCTTTCCCAAGTTCGAATGGACCGTGACTGTGGCTGGAATCGGCTTGCGCATCGTCGATAGAAGGGCAATCTTTATCGAGTATATATGCTCCAAGAGTGCCGTTGAAAGGTTTTTCATTAATCTTATCCACATTTAAAAGAAACCCTTCTGTCAATTCCTGGGCAGTCGCTAATTTTTCAACGGATGGAAGTTTGGGCAAATTCTTTTTCTCTTGACCTTTAACGGCTGCCGCAGCCTGCTGTTGAAGTGTGCCAAGAGCCATAGTCACCATAAAAAATATCAACAACTGAAAAATAATATCTATCAACGATGTCCATTGCGCTTTAGGGATTTCTCTTTCTTCCCGCTTCATAGCAATCGCCCCCTTGCGCTATGCTTGGTTAAGAATATCCGTAACGATTTCTTCCCATTTCCCAAAAATCCAATCCACTTTGCCGCGATAATAATAGTGCGTCAACATCATTGGAATTCCGAATGTCAGCCCGAGAATAGTAGTGATAAGAGCAAGTTGAATGCCGCCTGCAAGTGCTGGAACAATCTGAGTTAGCTGAGCATTTGGATTCAATGAAATCGTTTCCTGAATTTTTGAAAACGAACCTCGAATTCCTACAACTGTCCCGAACAAACCCAACATCGGCTCGATGGAACCAACAGCCCATAATGCAGTGGTTTCCCAGCCTTTAAGTTCATCGACTTCTTTTAACACCGTGTTTTCTGCGGCTCTGTCCATTTCCTGAGATGCCCAATAATTATTACGATTCGAGCGATGATTTTCAAGTGCGGCAAGAAGAACTCTAACAGTGGGATATTCCATAGAATGTTTTGGAAGCTTGATTCCGGCAACGCCATTTTTGCATATTTCGATTGCCTTCTCGACATTTGGCAATCCCATATCGAGCCACATCTTTTTCTCCATCTCCTCCTGAGTTTGTCTATCGGCTTTTATGTATTCCTCAGACGAAGAAAAGTGTTCCGGTCCGATGGACATAGATTCCATTGCCTTTGTCCAATATTTTGCCACCTCACGCAAAAATACATTTCCTTTCTCGCTGGACATTTCTGTTTTGCCTGTTCTATCCACAGGAAGAAGACGATACATCAGCGATGGTTTATTGGGCGGGAAAATGTTAGCAAGCCAAAGTCTTTTCCAAATAATTATCCAGGTGATAATTCCGAACAAAAGCAAGAGATGTATGGGAATCATAAATGCGATACCACCTTGACCGACAAAATGCAGATAACCGGCAATAAAACCTCGCTTTTTCGCTATTTCGGCAGTGTGTTTATATATCACACCTTCGGCAATATCCCACTTATGTGGATTATCCGGTGATGACAGTTCCACGCGCCAGAAATAATGTGCTGCAAAATCGAGTCCTGTAAATGTGTAGGAAAGTTCTTGCGTCTCTTTGGACTTGGCAATGCTTGTAAATAATGAATCCACAGCAACTTCGGGACGAAATGTAATACCGAGTTCTTTGGGGTCGGTTACAGGTTCCCAGTTTCCATAAGTCATCTTTCGCTTGTTATAAGCTTTCTTAAAGACTTTCCAGGAAAGAACCACCTGCAATTTCCCTTGTTCGTCCTTGCCTTCTTCGGCACCTGTAATATTCACCCAGATGGAATCCATATTCTCTTGCGCTGTTGCGAAGTTGGGTAAAAGCGCAACAACCAAGAGCAGCACTGCTAATGCGAAACATCCTCTACGCATTTCTCCTCCTTTGGTTTAGGAATTTTAATGCTTTTTATTAAGCATTTCCAAAAATTAAATAAATTTCAATTTGATATTAAAGAACATTATTGTTCGAGCGAAACTTCTTCTTTTTTAAAAATATAATAACACCGATGCCAAAAATCCCAAACAGCATAATGAAAATGGATATCCCGAGCATCGTATAATATCTCTTAATATCGTTAGTTTGCTTCTGCGCTCTGTTATGAACTCCTCCAACCGCAAAATCCCATCTGAATGGATTTTGGGAATCATCAATCAAAGTTCTTATATAATATCCGCCTTTTCGCAGGATACCGCTAAATGTATAACTTCGGGCATCGGTTGTTCCTGCTGCCATAATATTTGAAAAATCGCTATCCGCAGCGCATTGCGCAACATAAAATATTTTTATGGAATCCCCCGATTCGCTCTCGCGCCAATCGGAATATCCACCGCTCTCACTGTCGAACTCTTTTACAAAGACCTGCCAACTTGTGTTTATTGCGCGCCACTTACTTCCTTCGTTATGTTCTGCCACAGATTTTATATGTATCCACAGTGAATCTTCCCGGGAAATTCCAAAAAGCGGCGCAACGATAAGCGCTAAAATTATTATTGAAAAAGACCTCATCATATCCGATATAATTTTACAAATTAAAGACTTTCGCTTCTTGCCCGCATAGCAGAAGCCTCATCGCTCATTCCAAGAGATTCATAGGCTTGCGCTGCATTCTCATAGGCGCTCTTCAATATGTGCGCTTCTGCTGTGGGATAAAACATCATAATATCAAGATAAGAGAGCACAGCCTTTTTTAAATTTTCGGGACCGCCTTTTGCGGCATAAATATCTCCCATCAGCAGCAGCGCATCATCTGCGATTATGTTATCCTTATATTTTGGGAACATAGGATAGGATACGACATTTCGCTTGTCATCATAAAAGCCCCACCCGAACTTGCGGACAAGATTATCGAGCAGAGCAATTGCGCTGTCGGGGTCAGATTCTTGCAGTAAAAATGCAAGTCGATACATAGACAGCGGTCTTATAGGTTTTTCGAGGTCCTCTCTGCCTGCAATATTGCCATAAATTTCTTTTGCACTATCGACATATCCAAGAATTTCATAAGCGTAAGCGAGGTCATATTCCAGTCTGATATCGTATTGAGCACTGTCTCCGCCGACAAAAATTAAGTTCTGAATAAGTTTCTTCGTCTCTTCGGTAATTCCTTTTGCTTGCATTGCTGCTTCGGCGAACATATAGTGTGTCCTCTGCGAGAATACGAGGTTCGCTCCTTCGGTCGCCATTATTTCCTGTGTCCAGTTGGAGCCGAATTTGCCGAGATAGCCTTCTCTAAAATATTCGTAAGCATCTTTGAAATTCGGATTTGCACTGAGTGGAGCATTTTTATATTCCGACCTGAAATAACAGTCGCCAAACATCAGGTTCGCTTTCGCACCGATGACACCCTCTTTATCGAGCATACCTTCGAACTGTGTCAATCTTTCGCAGGGGTCTGTTTGCGACATAAGGTCGGATAGTTTGTATCTCTCGGAGCCACGGAATGTCAGCGAGAACCGAACGAAATCGTTTCCTGCGGGATTCATAGCAGCGCCGCCGTAGTCAAGAGCGGGACGGCCCATTCCCTTAAACGACGACGATAGTCTATCCAGTGCTAATCCAAGTCCGAATGTAATTTCGGTAAAATTATATCCTGCGCGCAGCGTAACTATTTTCCCAACTTTATATTCGGCGCCCAGTCTCGGTTTCATCCCACTGCCCGCCATTTCTAAATCTGCGGTTATATATAGTGGTCGCATCGCTCTATATCCGATACCTGCACGAATCGTCATCGGGAGTTTGTCGCCGCCGACATCGAGCGCTCCGACATTCTGAACCGCTGCGGATAGCCTGAACTTGCGCATTAAATTCTTCGATACGATTCCGACATCGACACCGCCGAAACCGGAAGCGGAACTATCGCCGACAGACGACATCCAGAACTTTGCAGAACCGCCCACGCGAACTCTTCTGCCCCAAAGCCATTTCCCATATCCTGCTATAACAGCGAGGTCGTGTGTGCCAAATTCGCTCGTAACACGGTTAAATTCATCTCTGCCATCGAATTTCGATACGCCCATATCGGCGAGTGCGATACCAAAATTCCCGACTTTTTCGACAGGATAAGCAAAAGACACAAATTCGTATCTGGAATCGAGGAACAACTGAGCGTGGGTAATCGTTAGCTCCCATTTTTCCAGACCGCCGAGTCCTGCGGGATTGTATAACAGCGCTTCGCCGTTATTTGCGAGGACAGAATACGCTCCACCCATAGCGAGCGAGCGAGCACTGGCGCCAAAGCGCAAAAATGCTCCCGGTTGACCAAAACTCCCGCCCATTACAAGCGAACTCAACAATAATATGAATCCTATTACACAAAGTTTCTTAAACCTCATCTGTTATGCCTCCGAAATTTATGCTAATTCGTTCGTTGTTTGCTATCTGTTTCTGAACCCCGAAGCAAAATGCTTCGGTTACCATTCAAATATTGACAAACCGCCCTTTCATTTTTTTATCGTGGCGCAGGAATAATTGCTAATCTCGCATTTTCAAAATTACTCCTGCCCCTTCCAGACGGCGATTTTTGTCTTTACTATGTTTCCATTCAAGTCGATTATACAGATATATCCGCCATTCCCGACAATTTCACCATCGTCATTTTCCCCGTTCCAGTCTATTTGTCCTGCCTGAGAACCCGCTTTCAATTTCAAATTGCTACTCCACACGGGATTGCCAAACATATCATAGATTTTTACATCTATATTCGCACCAGCGGTAGCGCCTTTCATTCTGATATGAGTCGGCCCCTCATTTGGGTCGAACGGATTCGGAAAATTCACAACATCGAGGTTTTCCCAATCAACGAAAATATCGTAGGTCTTAGTAGCCGATTCGTTTTCCGCTCTATCGAGAACGCGTGCAAACAATCTTCTTTGACCATTATGCAGCACATCAAGCAGTTCGGAACTTGCATCGGTTGGCGGTTCATACGCTTCTTCTGCTGCTGTGTAGAAAACGACAGGGTCGTCCACGGTGAAATCGAGTATCTGTGTATTATAATCGAAATCGGGAGATTCGGATACCATCAGCGCATTTACAACACCGGGTTCCACATCGTTCGCGCCTGTAATAGTTATCTTAATCGTCCTCGATTGAGACCAGTCGGGGTCGCCAGTATTAGGATCTTCCGCATCGATGCGGCTCACTGTCGGTGGAATCGTATCGAGAATTATCTCATCGAAATTGTATTCTGATGTAACGGAGCCGCCGAACATAACTTGCGCATAAACGCGCTTCGTTTCGTTTGTCGAATTTGCAAATGTAAATTCGGATGTTCTGGAATACGGAATCCAAGGCGTCGATGCAAGAGCCGACTGAACTTCGGCGAACTTCATCGAATCGGGCGGATTCTCGATATCGGAATTTATCACGGTGAGAACCGTTTGACTACCAGTGTAGTCGCTGTCCAGCGTATCATTTATATCGACAACTTTGAAGTCGATTTTGCTCCACAGATTGAGTCTCACGGGTTCGCTCGGATTTCCAGCGGAATCAACAGCGACAGCGTAAATCGTGTATTGTGTGTGCGGGTCGAGTCCTAAACTTTCCGCAGGAAAATCGACATTATTGAAATCGGGATAACTGCCCCATTCCATTCGATAGTTCACACAGACAAAGTCGATTGTATCGATTTCTTCAAAATGGTAGCATACTTTCCACAAATGTCCGCCATCGGGTTCATCTTCGATGTGCAGCGGAATCGTAGCTGGCAGCGCCGATGTATCAGGATTATAAAATGCAATCGGTGTCAATGTCGGCGCATCGGTATCATATCCACCGTGAACCGTGATATTTTTTCGATTTCCAGCGCCGTCCATCGCTCCACCAACGATGTCGAAACTGCCCACAGTGCCGTCGAGCACAAGTCCCACGCTGTCAGCAGGAAACGAAACCTGAACAGTATCACCCAAATGTGAGAAATCTCCGCCAGTCCATAGTTCGTCGGCAAAAGGACCGATGAAGTGTAGCGAATCGACATCGGAAAGTGTATCTTCTGCGGATGGAACCGAGCCATACACATAAATTTCGTTCGACCAGCCCATATGCGCCTTGAATGTCGAAGGCCAGATATCCGCACTGCTTGTATCCCATATTGAGAAACCATCGGCAAGTTCGGGCGGCGTCATATCGAGAATGATGCTTCCACTAACTCCACCGAAAATCGTTCCAGCAAGAGATTTTAGCCATCCACGAACGACTTTTTCACCTTCGGTGGCGGATTCAAATGTGTATTGAATTGTGCTGTCGGCGGGAAATACCGTCCAATTGGGGTTGTCAGCACTGGGAGCATCAATTAGCGTGTCTTCGAGCACAATCGCTTGTGCGGGCGGAATCCCAGAATAATCGAAGAAAACGCCGATTGTCGGCGAATTCGTATATA
>JALTEE010000356.1 GCA_027007865.1 bacterium | reverse complement strand
CAATAGCACATAACAATGATGTGCTATTGTGATGTTCACATCGAGGTCGCCCTGTTTCCCTTCGAATACCGTAGCTTTTTGCCCTTCTATAATTTTTTCTTCGTAGTTTTGCATCGATATTTTTTGCACAGTCATAAGTTGCGGGACAATTATTGTGAAAGAGAAATTGCCGACCTGCGGATTTATCGCTTTTCCAAAAACCCACCAGTGAGCGAAAATGTTCTGGTCAATGATGTATCCGTTCGATGGGAAATCGATGTTTTGATTTATCTGTTGGATGCCGGAATTTCCCATCAATTTTGCTTTGCCTGGTGAAAATGTTGCCGATACGGTTTGTTTGCCGCCAGGAGAAGTTACAGTTATGTTATATGATGTAGGATGGTAGCCGGGGTCGTAATATGTCTGCGCTTCGGAAATTGTTTGTGTGCCAGCAATGGTAATGGTTGTCGTAGAAGTCAGCACATAACCGGACGGGTGTTCTCTAAACTCAAATTTACATTCGCCCACTTTTTTATCGTCGGAGAAAATTTCATATTTCCCCGCATATTGCGCCCAGATGGCGAAAACAAATCCCAGAATAAGAAGTGTTATAACTGTGCGTCGCATAATTCCTCCCGGTTATTTATTTAACTTTTCTTCGAATGCTTTCTCAACAATAGGCATCGGGTCGATGTGATGTTTCTCCCACGATGGCTTTTCTTTTATCATCGCCAATTCCATAAGTTCTGTGAAATAAAGTATAGGCATCGGTTTGAAATTGGGTTTCATTTTGATAAGAATTTCTTGCCGTGAATCGAGATTGAAATGACACAGCGGACAGGATGTAACGATTGTGTCCGCTCCGTTGCGTCTTGCGCCTTCTATGATATCGTATGTCATTCCTGCGACCTGGTCGGGATTGTGAACCGTTTCATAAGCTCCGCAACATTCGATTTTGTATGGATTATCGATGACTTCTGCTCCGAGCGATTCGACAAGCTCTTCCATAATAGTCGGATTTTCAGGATTTATATCGATACTGAACTGCCGCGGTCGCAGCAAAAGACAGCCATAATACGGCGCAACCTTTAATCCCGAAAGAGGACGAATCACAGCATCTTTAACTTTATCGAAGCCGATGTCTCGTATAACATCGAGATAATGAATTGTTTCCACTTCACCTCGATATTCTTCTTCCTCGTCCATAAATTGCACAGTGGCGGTTCTGAATTGTTCGTCCGTATTAAACCTATCGTTGACCCTTCTGAGCGTGTTGTAGCAAATCGAGCAGAGAGCGACTACTTTCGGGTCGCCCGTTTCCTGCACGCGAATCATTGTGCGAATAGCGCCGAGCGAGTGCATTTTATTGTCAGATGAAAGATGTGCGACAGTTCCGCAGCAGTGCCATCGTGGTAATTCAACAAGTTCGAACCCCAATTTGGGCGATACTTTTAGCGCGGATTTCTCAAAATCCGTTCCTGTTGTTTTAAGTGTGCAACCGGGGAAATAGTTATATTTAGTCATCTTGTTTTATCTCCTTTTGCCTTTTATATGCTCTGATAAGCGCGTTCTTTATATTTGTCGATTTGACTTCATATTTTGAAAATTCATTGATATTATCTTGATTTAAGTGCAGTTGCCCTTCATCCAAATTTCCTCTATGTTGCTTATTGGAATAATATTTGTTTGTTCTTATATCGTCTGCAGAAAGAACCCAATATTTTATTGTATCTCTCCACACCGCTATCCATATAAAAACATCTGCATAGGGTATCTTTATTTGTTGAAAATTCATATTTAATACAAGGTCGTATTCATTGGAATAATCGGGGTCTATTTTTTTACTCGGCATTTCAAAATTGGGAACTAATTGCATCAAATGCCCAAACGCCCATTTATCACCAAATCCTCGTGGAG
>JALTEE010000355.1 GCA_027007865.1 bacterium | reverse complement strand
AAGATATACAGTATGAGCAACCATTCTATCCCGCGGGCGCAGTCTTTCCGCTACCGGCTTGTAAAATCGCAACATCGTTTCGGCGACATTTATGTCTGTAAAACCAGAATGATTTTCCATTTGCGTCAGTAGTTGCTGAATTTGGTTTGTCGTCGGCAGGACGAATACCACAGGCGCTCCGCCATCGAGGGCGCGCCAGATTTGGTCGATATAGAGATGCGGCTCTCGAACATCGATGAATGCCGCATCGAATGGCGCATCGTCGATGTCTTCTTCGATATCCTTATGAAATATTTTAACATTTTTGCTAAAATTCATCTTGGCAACATTTTTTTGCGATAGTTTAAAAAATCGTTCATCGCGTTCGTATGCGACGATTTCGCCGTCCGGTGAGATGGCATTTGCCAAAATTGTCGTCATCGCACCCGAACCTGCGCCGCATTCGAACACGCGCATTCCGTTTTGAAGTCCGAGCCAGAGAACGATATATCCCGCATCCTTTGGATATATGATTTGTGTCTTGCGTTTGATGCCGAGCATAATATTATCGTAAATCGTCGGTCGCAGCGCAGCATATCGCCTTCCAAGATGCGATTTCAAAATCGTTCCATACTCCCGATTTATCAGCGTCGTCAGGTCGATTTCGCCGTATTTTGTGGAAAATGTTTTTCCGCTCACATCGACGAGATAGCGATTTTTAGTGTCGGATAGGTCGATGAGTAGAATTTTGGAATCGTTTCTTATAATCGATTTCATCTAAATGTTTCTGATAATTTAGTAATTTGTAATTAGCGATTTATAATTATCGACAAACCATCGATGCCCCGCAAAAGCGATTGGCGGATGCTCATCGAGCGGGAAAAATTTTGCTTCTTCCGCATCGTCCGATGCCGCAAGTTCGCCGCCTAAAACTTCCATTTCATATCCGACGAGCAGAACCATTTTATACTGCGGCGACGGCTGATTTCGCACACCGAGCAGTTTCTTCACTTTACCGTGCAATCCCGTCTCTTCGAGCATTTCGCGAATTGCGCCTTCTTCGGAAGACTCGTCGATTTCCAAAAATCCGCCGGGCAGAGAATATTCGCCTTTGCACGGTTCCACAGCGCGTTTGACGAGTAGAATTTGTCTCGCATCGTCGGGTTTTGGAATAACGAGCGCCGTTGCGGGAATCGGATTTTCGTATATCACGGCGCCGCAATTCCTGCATCGCTGCCGACTTTTTCCCTCGTGGTCGATAAAAGGTTTCAGCAGCGAACCACAGTATGGACAATAGCGCTTTTCCATCTCACAATATCCTTTCTTTTTCCAAAATATACTCCGTTGGGAAATTAAAGAAAGTAAAATTTCATCGCAAATCATAAAACAAAATATCGGATTCATCATATAGGACAGAGGGGCGGGTCGCAGACCTGCCCTTATCTATGAAAGATTGCCAATAGTCAAGTGGAATTTTGTTTTTCTTTTTTGGGTTTCGGATAAACCAACTATCTATTCACGCCTAACAAATATCGCAATGGTGTGATTTTGCTCACAGTCTTTTTCGATTCAGAGGCACCCATTTACAAAAACGATGCAGCCGAGAAACATCTTTCAGCTTATCACAGGGGTGTTCGAGCCGACCTCGGAATTATTTTTTCGCGAGAGATATAGCCACGCTCTTCCGAAAGCAGTTTGTATATTATTTTTGCCATTTGAGATGCGACAATCACCAGTGCTTTCCCGTTTCCTTTGCTGCGCTTGTGTTTTTGGAATATCGTTGCAAAATAGGTATCGCTGCGCACCGCAGTGTGGCACGATTCGACGATGCACCATTTCAATGTTCTTCAACCGGGACTTGATGATATTGTTCTGTCGGGTTGCCAGATGAAAACCTCCTGTCCCGACAGGTCGGGAC
>JALTEE010000354.1 GCA_027007865.1 bacterium | reverse complement strand
ACATTTCGACATCGCAGTTATCGATGTTACAGGCGAAAATCTAACATATTTAACATCCATCGGGAATAATGAGCATCCCGATTGGGCGCCGGATGGATACCACATAGTATTTTGCTCCGATAGAATTGGAACATATCAGATATATGAAATGCTCTGGGACGGCACACAGTTGCGAAGAATTTCAAATTCTCCGTCCGACAATGTTTCGCCGTCCTGGTCGCCGAGATATAGGTGGAATTTCGACTAAATTTTTTGCGAGGGGAAAATTGACACAATTACACAGAAAACCACGGCATCTTGAAAAGAAGGAATATCAGAGCCGCCGAATAATTCTCCAACGAAGGCTCAAACAAGCACTTATCGCGCTCGCCGTGATATTCGTTCTATGGATGTTTATCGGTGGCGATATGGGATTGTGGACTATGTGGCAGTCGGTTAGATACGAAAAAAAACTCGAAAAAATCGTTCTGCGCGAAGAAAAACATTCAAATGAACTCGACGAAAAAATAAGGAAATTACAGAGCGACACATTGTTCATCGAGCAAGTGGCGCGCACTAATCTCGGGATGGTAAAGGATAACGAAAAAGTATTCGTGTTCCCGAAAAATTTCGGTGAAGATAAAAAATAGCCCGTAATATTCGGAACGAAATACAGCGCAAAATTTCAACTATCGGAAAACAGGAAGTAAAAATATCACTTCGATGAAATCACTTTCAGAAAAAATAATCGGCTATCTCATTACAGGTCTTGTCGTTTTTGCCCCAGCGGGAATCACTATTTTGCTGCTCGGCTGGGCATTTGTTAAACTCGACAACATACTCGGTGTGTTCTTTCAACTATGGATTGGTGTGCGCATTCCCGGACTGGGATTTTTAGCATTAGTGATAATCCTCGTATTTATCGGTGCAATAACGAAATCGTATCTCGGCAAAAAAATGCTGGGGATTACCGATGCCATATTTACGAAATTGCCGGTAGCAAAAACGATATATCTTACATTAAAACAATTACAAAATCTGCTCGACATTCGCAAAAAAATCGTGTTTCACAGCACTGTGTTGCTGGAATATCCGCGAAAAGGAATTTATGTCGTCGGATTTCTCGTGAACAATGAGAGCATCGAACTTGTCGATAAAAAATTCTTCCCGATTTTCGTTCCGACCACGCCAAATCCCACATCGGGATTTTTGATATTTGCCGAAGCAGAACAGTTCGCCCAACTCGGCTTATCCATAGAAGATGCGATGAAACTCGTGATTTCTGCGGGGATAATCGTGCCGAACGGCGCGCAAAAAAACGATGCGGTATAAAATCGATAACTCTCGCCTAAATTACTGCGTGTTATCCTCTAAACTATTTTTGAAATACGCATATAGCGCATCGTAAAGGTAGAATTCCTTTTCCAATGTTTCGTGGTCGCTGGAACAAATCATTCTATATCCTCGCGCCAGCACATCGAGAGCATCTGCGAACGGCGTAGGATTTTCCATCGAAACATCGGCATCGTGAACAATTTTCTGAATTTCTTTAACAGCGGGGTCATCGATTTTATATTTCCGAACAATCGCATCGAACGAACATTCGTCGCCGTGATGTCCCAGTTCTACTCCTTTCATATCGAATGGAATGCCCTCTTTTATCGTGGCGGGGTCGGTATCTCGCGGGACAAAAACAAATTCGGCATCGGCGTCGATAAATCGCTTAATCAGCCACGGACAAGCCACCCTATCGACATGCACTTTCTCTCTGGTTACCCACTTCATTATTTATCCTCCTCGTGTTGTTTTTGTTCCACCTTAAAATTATCAAAAAAGACATAGTCGCTTCCCGAAGCGAGACGCTTCGGCTATAAAATTATAAACGATGATGGGCAACAAGGGAGCATGCTCCCTTGTTCACAGAAACCGCCATATTGAACAAGGGGTTGCAACCCCTTGTTAAACGGATTTCGCTGATTGGAACCCCCTGACCTTTAGCTATGCTCAATGTCTGTCCCCCTTATCAAGGGGGACAAAATTCGTGGAGCGCAAGCGGAGCGAATTTAGGGGGTTTATGTCGCTACGCAATCCGCCACTGCTGAAAATTCTCCCGTTCCCGACTGGGTTTGCGCATTATTTCATTAAAATTGCTCGCTTGGTTATTGTTCTATCGCCGGCTTTTAGGCGGACGAAATAAATCCCAGACATTTTATTACCACCGTTCCAGATGAATTCGCTCTGCCCTGCGCGAACATTATAACTTGCCACCTGAACACCCATAATATCGTATATTTTAACTTCGCCTCCCGCAGCGGATTCGACAGTTATTTTGCAACTTGCATTGAACGGATTGGGAATAATATCGAGCGATACTTTGTCGGGTTTCGCATAATTTTCCATAATGCCTGTTGGACTTATTGTGAATTCACAGGTGTCCGCGTGACAATAGTCTCTGACCTCTATTGCCATATCATATACCAATGTGTCCGGAATTATCCAATGCAAAACGCCATCGGAATCTATTGTTGCGCCATAGGAATCGCCGACAAAGTCATAACTTAAAAGTCCACCATCGGGGTCTTCCGCATCGAGTGTGAATGTAAGTGTATCCCCAACTGAAAGTTCGGTATCGGGTGGACAAGCGGTGAAATATGGTGTGCTATCGCTGCACAGGACATAAGCGGTGAACTCGCAGGTATCCTGTGCACCGAGAACATCGGTAGCCAGAATCGTTATATCGACAGCGCCTGTGTCCGCAGGAACCCAAATAAATGTATCGACAGATATTTCAGAATATCCCGTGTCGGCATCTATCGTAACATCGAAATGGACAGAATCGATTCCGCCCTCATCTGCGACACTCAATCCGTATGCGAGTGTATCGCCTATTGTAATTACGAATAGCGAGTCTATACATCCGCGCATAATCGGTGCGACATTTTCCACCTCGAAAAACAGCGAGTCATAAGTCCAGTTGCAGAACGAATCACGCACTGCAACAATCACCCAGCCGGTGTCGCATTCGATATATGGTAAAAAGAATGACATCGTATCACCGTAAATCTGAAATGTATCCTGCAATCCGCAGGCATCGATGATGATAAAGCCGTCCGCCATATCTACCGTATCTCCCGCTTCATAATCGCAGAACAAATCCTCGATTGAATAGATATAAATCGATTGGTCGCTCATCGGGTAGTTCTTAACCGGTTCTGTTGCGGCGTCGATACGAGGCGCGCGCGAGTCGAGGGGAGAAAAGGCAGATGAAAAAACTTCATTCTCATATAAAGCAATTTTGTAGATTTTACCATTAACATACCAAAGATTATGCCCATCATTAGTTAAGCCCTCGGCAAGATGCGAAGTATGCGTTGGAGCTTGAAAACTATCCAATATTTCGAAATAACAACTTTCAGGCTCGATAATATCAATTTGGAAAATTGTTCCCTCAACATCTGTAGCACCGTCTCTAACTGCCCAGAGAAAACCTCTGTAGTTTGTAAGTCCTTCAATCCAGCTTCCCCCAATATCAATATCACAAGAATCTATAAATGATAAATCAGAACGATCAAACAAATAAAGACGTTGCATAGGATATCCAGTAGCAATGATATAGTCTCCATAATATGTTAACCCATTCATATCTATAGAGAGTTCAGAGCAGTTAAGTGTGTCTCCTGATAATGTATCAATTCTGCAAATTTTCCAAGATGAACCGAATGCTCCTATAATATATAAATCATTGTCTATAAAACTAAAATCTTCCATATGACCACAAGGAGTATGTATATTCCTATATTCTGTATATGTAGTTGTATCAATCCAGTAAATTGTGTTCCCCCCATGTTCTCCAATTATTAAATATCCTCCTTTGAATGTTATTCCGCTAGGATTAGACAAACCAGAAATTTCAAATGAATCTATAATTTCATAAGTTTCCAGTTCATAGGAATATGCGTCTATTTCAACAAAAAAATCATTTCCTTCAATAATTGTATCTTCGCTCATCACCCATTCGAAGCAGTGTGTTCCCACTGCGACGCTGTCGCCAATATTTCCTTCCGCATCGAGCAATGTTACAAACGGCACATCCCATGTCTCGCCGCTGTCGGCGGACATTTGCGCCGAAATGGTGTATGTGCTCTCGGGGCAGTCGCTGGAGAGAGTGTAGCAAATCTCCACAATGTTGCTGTCGTTGCACTCGGTCTCCTCGGAGAACCAGACGGAGTCGATGGAAGGGGTGCAGGTTATCGTTGTATCGCAATGGCTGGGAGCGCTGCAGGTTGCACGGATGTATGCCAATTCTACACGAGCATCACCATGGGTAGGAGTATTATCTCCCATACCAATCGTATTAGGGGTAAAATAAAAGGGAGTGAAGCCATGACCTGAATGCAATAATGCTCCATCGCAGTATAACCAATAGGTATCCTCATAAATTACAAGGGCATAATCTCTAAATATGTGTGTGTTAAACGCTGAATCATAGGGAACATAATAACTCTCTATCCATGATATAACACTATCCTTAAAACCTATATTAAATTCGATGTTATCAGAATTTACTACAGCGATATTAAATGCAGGGTGGGAACTTCCATGAGGCTCGTATTCATTCACCATAACAGACCACTCGATTATATTCGTATCATCTGCCCATATACATAGAGTTGTATCCCTCCACATATATCTATCATCCCATGGATCGATTGTTAAATCGATAACAAGAGATGAATCGGTCCAATACATGGTATCGATTTCATCGAGATAACTTCCTTCCCAGCCGGCATCTTGCGGTAATATAGTATCTGCAGCCGACCAATCGAGGCACCAGTCAATTGTATCGCAATGGCTGGGAGCGCTGCAAGTGGAACGGATGTATTTCCATTCAGAATTTGAACGAGCAGAGTAGGTAGGGTCACCCCAATAAAATGTGTAAATAATACCGGGTAATCCACCGGGATAGATAAACCCTTGTCCAGAAAGAACCAATGTATCTTCACAGTAGAACCAGAAGGAATCCTCATAGAATACAAGTTCATAGTCATTAAAGGTATGTGTATTAAAGGGAATGTCGTGTCGTGTTCCCAATGAGTCATAATAAACCAACACACTATCTTTGAAACCTATCTCAAATCTAATAGAGTCAGAGTTAACTGCAACTACAGATACTCCTGGACGCCCGTCACCCGTGTAATTATCCACCATCACCGACCATTCGATTTTGTTTGTATCACCAGCCCAAAAGCAGGGAGTGGCTCCCCAGCCATAAGGGTAGCCGTGTGTCATCATATCTAATACAAGCGATGAATCTGTCCAGCTTGTTGGACTTACTCCACCCGGATTGCTTAATTCCCAGCCAGCATCTTGCGGTAATATGCTATCCGCAGCAGACCAGTCGAGGCACCAATCCTCTTCTTCGCACCTTTCGCACTCATACAGCGCAAGGACTTCGGAATCTGAAAGAGCGCGATTATAAAAATGGATGTTGTCGATTGAGCCATTTGTATAGCCCATATCAAAGATAGGTCCATTTCGACCAATATAAATATCTTCACCCGGTTGCCAGCTATCCCAAGTTGAATGTATGTGTGTTCCGACAAGTTCACCATTTATGTAAAACTTCATTTCTTTTGTTGTAGTATCAAATGTCCCTGTGAGAAAATACCATATTCCGGTCGTAAGAGTGTCTGATAATATTCCTTCCCATTCCAACCCCGAATGATTGCTAATACCGAATTCTGCAACCCCAAAAGAACGCACATTCATTTGAAAGGATGTTTCTTTCAAGAAAAGTTCTGTATATGGGTCTCCGAATTCATTCATTTTCATCCATAGGGAAATTGTTAAAGCAGGCATAGTGTAAAAAACAGAATCATTGTCCACGGTCATATAATTATCCACTCCATTAAAATAGAATGCGCTATCGGCTCTTCCGCATCTGTCGTTGCAAACGGCTGCGCCGTGGTTTGTACCATCGTGCCCGCCGATAATGTCTGTCAAACTGCCGCCGTCGAATGTCCAAAATGCGACGAGACCACTGTCGGGGCAGCCGCTCTGTGCGAATGCCGACGAAAGCAATGCGAATAAAAACAACACTGAAAATGTAATGCGTCTCATAAGAGACCTCCTATGTTTAATTGTTTTTGTTTTTTTCGGCTTCAACCCCCTAATTTGCTCCATTTCACTTCGCAAATTTGTCCCCCTTAGCAAGGGGGACAGACCTTGAGCGCAGCGAAAGGTCAGGGGGTTAAAACAAAGAACCGCCTTCACCAACCCCAATATATCCGGAATGGCGAAAAGATGGCGTTGAACAGACGACTTAGGTCGTCTGTCAGAAATATGGGCAACAGCGGACTTTAGTCCGCTGTTCAAGTGATTAGTATAACCTATTGAATTACAACGACTTGGGGGGGGGTAGTATTCGCCCGCTGCTATGTGTCGTTGAAATGGGCGGTGCGCAGGAGGCTGAATTCGATTGCGATGATATTTGCGAAATATTTATTCTCATTTCGCCAATTAAAATAATGACTATTTTTTAAGATGTCAAATGATTTTTTAGAAATATTGTCTGCTTTGCTAAAATG
>JALTEE010000353.1 GCA_027007865.1 bacterium | reverse complement strand
ATTTCTGATAATTCATCGAAATTCTTCGGCATTTCAAAAACGGTTTTCATCTTAGTACTAAGAATATCCGTAAAACGCGAGACTAATATATTTCTCAAATAATCTTCTATCTCACTGTCATTGTAAAATCCTTTTGTTCCAACAATTTTATTTACAAATAGAACAGCATCAGAAATTTGTATTGAAAATATTCCATATGCCCGCACTCTAATCATTTTGAGCATGCTGTCTCTGAAGAGAATCGGTTCTCGTGTTCCCCACTTTAGATTTGGGAATAGTTTCATGTTCACAAAATATACTTCCGCTCTAAAGGGAGAATCTTCTCCATATCCGAAACTCGTAATCCATTTTGCAACCACAGGTATATTTTTGGTTTTCAGAATATATCGTCCAGAACCAAAAACATCTATTACCTTACCATCACGGAAAAACACGGCACTCTGACTTTCTCGCACCGTCAATTGTGCTCCCCACTTAACTTCACACTGACCATTATTCGGCACTCTTTTGACCATTGTATGACCAGTATCATCAAAAAATTCTAATACTTCCATCAACTTTGGCATTTATTCTCCTTATCGTATTTTATGCATAGATAACTTATTCTACACCACCTCCACCACCCACACTTCCGAATATCCTCCATATCCAGCGGAATGTCCCGCCGCAGCGGGATGAAATCTTTCGTGAGTGGCTATATTAAGAATATAGTTTATGGGTTCTTTTGTCAAATTATATTATTTCTTATTTCGCAGTCTTTTCCTCATTAAATTACGCCTCCGAATACCCGCGCTATTTCTTGCTTATTCATTAAAATATTTCTCTGCGGATTGCTATAAATTATTCGAATGTTTTGAATAAAAATTCTGCGCTTTCGAACCTGCGATGAGCCCGATGGCGATTAGGAAAAAGATAATTTCTTCGATTTCATCGTTGACGAAATTGCATTCGAATAATCCGGCGACAAAGATACCGGAAATTGCTATGAATGCTCCCATCGCCGCATTTTTGAAAAAGCCGCTCCCCCGTTTTATTGCGCGAAATGACATTTTGAAAAACACGATAAAAATTCCGATGTAAGCGATTAGCCCGAAAATTCCCGTTTCGACGAGGATATTTAAAATATCGCTGTGCGGATGTCCTCTGATGGGGCAGAAACCGCCGACGAAGAATTCATCGAATCGGCGAGTGAAAGCGCCCGAACCGAGACCGAAGAACGGGCTATGCTCGAACATTTTCAGCGCGGTCTTCCACAGAACGATGCGATTTATGTTCGAGCCGAACGAAGAACTGAAAAGCGTCTGCACCCGCATCATAATCGATGGGAATATAGCGAGCATTGCGGTTCCCGCCGATATTATAATTCCCGCAGTCCACGCGAGCGCTTTTTTGCTCGTCGATGCGGCGGCGAGGAGCGCAGAAAATATCATCGCAATCCAGATGCTGCGCGCATAACTGAAAATCACGGCGATTGCAGATATTGCGAAGAATGCCCAATATAACCTTTTGCGCAAAATTGTCATTCCGCCGCCGGATAGAAGATAGCCCAATACGAAAAACGATAGTAAAAAATATACTCCGCCGAATGTGAGGTGCTCGTCAAATGGACCGAGTGCGATGAAAAAATGTCCGATGGGTTCCAACGGTTTCCCGCGCAGAAAATTCCAGCCCCAAAAATGCTGCACAATAGCGCAAATCGAGAAAACAGACGCTGCGGAAATTAAAATGTCCAATCCGCGCTGGAATTTTTTCTCGCTCCAATCGAGCGTTCCCCAAAAGATAATTGTCATCGGCAGCCATTCGTTCGAGAATGAGCGCATAGAACTTGCGAAATCGCCCGAAAGCGCATTCGAAAGCAGATATGCCAGATAGTATAATATTATAAATGGCAGAATTTTTGCGGTTT
>JALTEE010000352.1:636-1911 GCA_027007865.1 bacterium | reverse complement strand
GATTTTAAAAAACAAGCAGAATTAAAAAATTATATCGATGATTTGGTTTTTGCTCTATATTTCGATGTAAAACTTGATAGAATTGGATTTGAGAATGCTGCGGAGATAAAGGCAAAATGCAAAAAGAATAAGTTCTATTCTATAGTGAATGAAAAAATGAATTGGAGCAATTAAAATGCTGCCACCAAAGAAACAGTTCGAGATATTACGGAGAAATGCGGTAGAGATAATACCCGAAGACGAATTTCTCGATAAATTGCAGGAATCTTTTGATACAGGTCGTCCGCTGCGGATAAAACTCGGCTGCGACCCATCTGCGCCGGATTTGCACATCGGGCATTCGGTTGTCCTGCGAAAACTGCGCCAATTTCAAGAACTCGGTCATACTGCAATCCTCGTCATCGGCGATTTTACCGCTATGATTGGAGACCCGTCGGGAAAGAAAAAAACTCGACCCGCTCTCACATTCGAGGAAACCAGAAAGAATGCGGAGACATATTTTAAGCAGGCAGGAAAAGTCCTCGACATCGAAAAACTGGAAATTCGATATAATTCGGAATGGCTCGGCAAAATGAACTTTTCCGATGTCATCAAATTGGCATCGAAATTCACAGTTGCACGAATGCTGGAACGGGACGATTTTGAAAAGCGCCTTAATGAGCAAGTTCCGATTTCACTGCACGAGTTGCTATATCCGCTTGCGCAGGCTTACGATTCCGTGGCGCTGGAAGCCGATGTCGAACTCGGCGGAACCGACCAAAAGTTCAATCTGCTTGTGGGACGAACAATTCAGACGGAATACGGGCAGAAGCCGCAGGCAATACTCACCGTGCCTCTGCTCGAAGGAACCGACGGCATTCAAAAGATGTCGAAATCGCTCGGGAATTACATCGCATTCGACGATGCTCCCGAAGATATGTTCGGCAAGGCGATGTCGATTCCTGACGAGTTAATCGAGAAATATTTTAGGCTCGCAACGGAACTGCCCGATGCCGAACTCGACGAGATTTCCGCAAAATTAAAGGATAAATCGCTAAATCCGATGATTCTGAAGAAGCGTCTCGGCTGGGAAATCGTGCGAATGTATTACAGCGCTGCCGATGCAGACCGAGCGAAAGCGCATTTTGAAAAAGTGTTTTCGCAAAAACAGATTCCCAATGAAATGCCGATATATGAGTTTTCCGAAAGTGCGAGGCTTATCGATATTTTGACCGACGCAAAAATTCTTTCGAGCCGCGGCGAAGCGCGCAGAATGATTCGCCAAAACGCTGTTAA
>JALTEE010000352.1:0-626 GCA_027007865.1 bacterium | reverse complement strand
CGATGAGAATTTCGTTGTTGCACCCAATGCGGAAAAAGTAGTAAAAGTCGGGAAGCGAAGATTTTTGAAAATCGTGCCGAAAAATGATTAAAAGAAATCGGAGGAAAAGATGTTCAGAATAACACCACTACTATTCGCTATGCTTCTTATTTCTCTCGCATACGGCGAGCCTCCGCCGCGGGATGGAATGGCGCTCGGTTATATGACTACGCCGAATTCGATTGTGTATCGCTCGCCGTTCAGCGATGAAAGGGCTGTCGATTTCTGGCTCGATATTCCCGAATTCACAATCGGCGAAGAAGGTGGACTGCGAGTGGGTTGCGGCGCCGGATATGCTATGTTTTTTGCAAGACACGACGATTTTGCATTTATGCTGCGTCCGCAGATTTCATTCACTTATGTGGAACATTATTATAATCGCGGCGAAATTGGAATTGGCGTAACGGCTGCGGCAACAGCATATCTCGACCATATTGGAATGAATGATGTGGATATTTATGCAGGAATTTCACTCGGTTCCATCATTGAAATGGGCGAAGATTATACTGCATTTCATTTGCTTTTAACACGACGAGACCCGTTCGGAATTGTCATCGGAGCAATGTATTATTTTTGAGTGAATTAAA
>JALTEE010000351.1 GCA_027007865.1 bacterium | reverse complement strand
ATATGTATACCATACCCCACTCTTTTTTATAATATCGAATTTCGTAGCAAGGTCTACGATTTCGCCCGTTCGTGAAATTCCCTTTCCGTAAATAATTTCGAATTCCGCTGTTCTGAATGGAGGCGCGAGTTTATTTTTCACGACTTTTGCAAATGTATGAACGCCGATATTTTCTGTGCCAACTTTGATTGCCTGTCCACGCCTGATTTCGATGCGAATTGTGGAGTAGAATTTCAGTGCAACGCCGCCTGTCGTAGTTTGCGGATTACCATACATAACACCGATTTTTGTTCTCGTTTGGTTTATGAATACCAGTGCGGTTGTGGAGCGTCCCACAGCGGATGTCAGTTTTCGCAGCGCTTGCGACATCAGCCTCGCCTGCAATCCGATTTTTTGCTCGCCCATTTCTCCTTCGATTTCCGCTTTCGGCACGAGTGCAGCGACAGAATCGACAACGATAACATCCATAGCGCCGCTTCGGACAAGAGTTTCGGCAATTTCTAATGCTTGTTCTCCGTAATCGGGCTGCGAAACCCACAAGTTATCGACATCGACGCCGAGGACGCGTGCATAGTTCGGGTCGAGTGCGTGTTCCGCATCGATGAACGCCGCCGTTTTACCCTGCTTCTGTGTTTCCGCTATAATATGCAGAGCGAGTGTTGTTTTCCCCGACGACTCGGGACCATAAATTTCCGTGATGCGACCTTTGGGAACCCCGCCTGTGCCGAGTGCAAAATCGAGTGAAATGCTCCCTGTGGATATTACAGGAACTTCCCGTATTGCATTATCGCCGAGCCGTATAAGATAGCCTTTCCCAAACTGTTTCTCGATAGCCTCCACAGCCATCTCTATCGATTCGACATTAGGTTTCGCCTTCTTCATTTTTGCCATATATATCCTCCTGTTAAAGTCTAATTTTATGGTCTAACAATCGCACCCATAAACAGAATTGTTTGCGTTCGATTATCCACAATTGCACAGAAAAATGGTCTATCGACTGTCATCGAAAACGGCTGCGAAACATTTACCGAGGTAAGCGCCATCCCTATTTCTGTTACTGCTGCCGCTCTTGTTCCTTCCTCATCAACCTCTAAAAATGTCTTTTGAATCACTTCGCTTATAAAACACCCTGGACCTTTTCTTCTATCACACGCTTCCGAAAGATTTTTGAAATCCGCCGACTTTGCATCGAAAGCGGAAACTATCCCGAGAGATTGCAGCACATCGTTTAATTTCGTTTCATATTCGAGTTTGAACCGAGGAATGCCGATGTTTCCTTTCCCTCTTACAAACTTATAGCGCCATTTTTTCCAATTATTGATGTTTAGACTATCGAGAAACTCTTTCAAATTAGAGTTCTTGTTGGGTAAAAAGATATACATACTCGTTCTGCCATCTCCATAGGGCAAACTAATAGCCTGAAACTTTTCCGTCGCGAAATAAGGATATTTCCCAGACTGGAACATCATCGGAACATTAATCGTCATACCATCGAGTAAATGGAATGGGTGCTTACGGGTTTTGCTTGTGTCGAACTTATATGACCATATTCCCTTGAAATATATAGCATTTATTATGAACAGAATTGCGCTCGGGTCGATTTTCTTGATGATTTGGTTAATTAGCCCTTTTGTTTTTGCACTAACCCATCCGTTGATAATGGATACGGACTGTGGGTCGCTGAAATCGAGCGACTTGATTTCCGCATTGTAGTATTTATTATTTGTTGTTAAAAATTTGGGCTTAAACTCGATTTCTTTTCTCCCCCACAGAGAATTTGCAACCAACAGTTCGACTTTTTTATCCTGAGATTTTAACGCGTTTAGCAGCGAGGAATAAGCACTGTTCACTTCCGAAATTGTCAAATCGTTCAATTGCAACGCTTTTGCAATTTCATCTCGCGTCTTTCCTGCTGCACTGTTGTTTGCCATCGCGAGAGCGATAGCGGCACTCGGAGGAGATATAAATATGTTCTTTCCATACTCCCGCCGAACGATTTTGGAAAAGAGTTTAAAACCGAATTTTAAATTCGGTTCAACAATTTTATCGTATGACTTTGCCGCTGTATTCCGCTTTTGCGCTAAAATTGGACAACTCGCAAATAAAAATAACAGAACCCCGAAAACGATGCTGATTTTTAGCAATCCATACCTTTTCATTGTTTCCACCCCACTTATAGTTTATTTCCAAAATTTATTCGGATAAAAATTTCGCTACGCTTTAAACGCGAATTTTTCCACCACATCATAAATCGGACCGTTCGGTGTCAATGTGCTTTTGAATAAAATAAACTCTTTCACCGAAAAGTCCAATGATTTTATCGATAATTTTTTAATTTGCGCAAGCAGTTTTTCTGTGTGTGCGGGAGATTTTATTCTGCCAATTGTAATATGCGGCGAAAATTTTCTATCATCAGGTGTGAAACCAACCGAGCAGCATATCCTTTCGACTTCACTGTGCAATTCTCTCAATTTTTCGATTTCGCCACCTACGCCGAGCCATACTATCCGCGGATTTCTTTTTCTAAATGTTCCAATACTATCTATTCGCAGCGAAATCGGCGAAATAGATTTTGCAATATCCGCTGCTGCCAAAGATATATCCGATATTATTTTCGGAGAAATTTTTCCGAGAAATCTTAGTGTAAGATGGATATTTTGTGGTTTCACCCAGCGAACTTTTGCAGGAACTTTTTTCAATGGAACGATGATATCATCGCTAATTATGCTGCGAATTTCTTCGGGAAGTTCGATTGCGAAAAAAGAGCGGATTTTTTTCTTATTCGAGTTCAAACCCATTCTCCACCGTCCTGAAAACTATAATTTTTCACATCGCCATATTTTAGATGCACCCATAAAATATTCAGTGCGGCGGTTGCGGAGCGCGTTCTCACGGCTTCTCGCCCGCCTGTAAAAGTATATCGTCGAATGAGAGTTTCGTCGGGCGCTGCGAATCCGATATATACCAGTCCAACAGGTTTCTGCGGAATGCCGCCAGTTGGTCCAGCGATTCCCGTGATACTAATTCCGTAAGTTGCACCGAATTTTTCGCACACACCGACAGCCATCTGCCGAGCAACTTTTTGACTGACTGCACCGAATTCTTCGATATCTTTATCCCACACGCCGAGTATTTTCGTCTTCGCTTCGTTAGCATACGAAACAACTCCGCCGATAAAGTAATCGGAACTGCCCGGTATATCGACTATTCGAGATGACAACATTCCGCCTGTGCAAGATTCTGCTGTCGAAACCGTCTCATTTCGCTCGCGCAGAATTTTTCCAATGACTTGTTCGAGTAAAAGTTCCTCGTCATCTTCGGCAAAGATATATTTTTCGAGAATATTTTTAATCTGGGATTGAGCATTATTCAAAGAATCGTCCTGTTTTGCCGAAATGAAAATATCCACGCCACGAAGAGACGGATAATATGAAATGCTCACATCGTCGGGAAACACAAGTGCGGAAATCCATTCTTCCATTAACGATTCGGGAACTCCGATTGTGCGAAAGATTTTTATCTTCGGTGGAACAAGTTGGAGTTCCTTTTCGATGATTGTGCGAACAGAGTGGAAAACCGCTTTCATTTCTCTCGGCGGACCTGGCAACAGAAAAATCATCTTGTTGTCATCGGTGCGCAAAAATATTCCGGGAGCGGTTCCTTCCGGATTATCCATCGGCACGGCTCCTTCGGGAATGTATGCTTGAGCAAGATTGTTTTCGGACATTTCTATTCCACGGTGCTCAAAGAATTTTCGGATGTTTTGCGCAATTCTCGCATCGAATTTCATTTCTCTATTCAAAAATCTGCACAATCCTTTTCGTGTAGCATCATCGGGAGTCGGTCCGAGTCCACCTGTGGAAATCGCTATCTCCGCTCGCTGAACAGCATCGCCAAATGCAGCGCAGACCCATTCTTCCTTATCGGGAACTGTCGAATGATAAATTACATTCAGCCCGAGCAGAAACAATTCTTTCGCTAAATACGCAAAATTCGTATCGACGATGCGACCGCGCAAAATTTCATCGCCGATAGATATTATCGATGCCGTGTGCATTTTATTACCTCGTTAAAAATCTTATTTTCTCGCTATCGGATAATGTTATCGTTCTATTTGGTGTTAGTGGCGCTTTCATAAAAAATTGTCCCCGTCTCAAATTTTTGCAAAATATATAACAATCCACAATCCTATGTTGGCATAAATTCCGACGACGACATCGTCGAGGAGAACGCCCCATCCGCCTTTGATTTTTTCCGCTGCGCCCGCTGGCGGGATTTTTATAATATCATACAATCTAAAAAGAAAAAATCCCACGAGGAAAAGTCGCCAATCCTTCTGAATATACGCATAAGTTATCGCCATTCCAACCGCTTCGTCGAGAACAATTTTTCGTGAATCTTCCACCTTCCAGAATTTTTCGCCAACTCCGCAGAACGGTGCAGCAAGTGGAATAAAAACAAGCACGCCAGCGATATACCAATACGATTGCGTTGGCAAAAAGAACCAGATAATTACAGCGGCGAGTGCACTGCCAGCAGTTCCCGAGGCGAGCGGACTGTATCCCATTCCAAAAAATGTGGCGATAATTTTAGTAAAAATTCTCATAGAAGCATGATTTTATATTGCAGAAAGTGAAAAATGTGTTGTTATCTTGTAAATTTAATCGACCTGTCGAATTCGGACGGATTTGTCGCGGTCGAGCGCCCGACTTCTTCGGTGATTATGCCTTCCTTGAATAATTTTACAGCAGCCTGGTCAAATGTCTGCATACTATATTCTTCCGCGCCTTTCGAAAGCAACATCGGTATCTCCGCAATTCTATTCTCGAGTATTGCGGAGCGTATCGTCGGAGTATTTATCAATACTTCCGCGGCAAGAACCAATCCTTTCCTGTCTCTGCGTTTGGCAAGCCTTTGCGAAATAATACCGATTATGTTCGCTGCAATTTGAGAACGAACCTGCTGCTGCTGACTCTCCGGGAAATACGATATTATTCGAGCGATAGTCTCTTTGACATCGACGGTATGGAAAGTCGAGAATACGAGATGTCCCGTTTCAGCAGCTTGCAGCACCGTTGCGATTGTATCCACATCGCGCATTTCACCAACCATAACAACATCGGGGTCTTCGCGCAGTGCAGCGCGAAGCGCCGTGATGAAATTCGGCGTGTCGATTCCGACTTCCCGCTGATGAATGATAGAATGATTGTCGGTATATACAAATTCCACAGGGTCTTCGATTGTTATTATGTGTGCTTTTCGATTTTCATTTACGAATTGAATGGATGAAGCGAGTGTCGTCGTTTTGCCCGAACCGGTAATGCCCGTTACGAGAACCAATCCGCGAGGGCGCCTGGCGAGAAGCCTCACAACACTTGGAACTCGCAAATCATCTAATGTAGGAATAGCGAGTGGAATATATCTCATCGCAACAGCATATTCTCCTCGCGAACGATATATATTTACTCTGAACCGTGCCTTTCCCGGAATCGAATATGTCGTATCGATTTCCGTGAATGACCGGAGATGTTTCCCTTTTGCCTGTGCGAGAAGCTCGAAAACGAGATTTGTAATGTCGTCGGAGCGCAGCGGCGGACCTTTCACAATAAACAGGTCGCCGAACATCCTAACGATAGGTGCGCTGCCCGCTTTAAAATGAATATCCGACGCGCCTTGACTTATTGCTTTCAGAAAAAATTTATCGAGTTTCATATCGCCTCCTTTTTCCCACGCAAATATTTTCTTATCTTTGATAACTTATCGTTTTTTATTGAGACCGCAATAAAAAATAAAATTTATCATTGCTTTTGAAATATTTTTTAAATATTATATACATATTAAAATGGGATTTTTCAAACCGAAAGGAGATAATATGCGTTTGCTCGGTGTCGTTCTATTTATTTTACTCGCCTCAATGCTGGTTCTAACGATGTTTGCCGGATGCAGCAAAGAATGCGAAGAATGTCAAAGATGCCCTGATTGCCCAGACACAAATGCAACAAACATCGACCCACCATATATTCAGAATATATTGGGACCAGGCGAACTAACGGTCGGCGATAACGGCGATTTTTCATACGAAGTTCTCACAGATACCAGCATAGTGCGCAGTTCGTGGATATTTTTCGCCAATTCTGACGAATATTCGGATTATTTCTTCCCCGGAGCGGGCGCATCTGAGGGGAATTGGACGCCCGACAGCGAGCCGCCAAATATGTTTGCGAATGCGGATACAGGCGAAACACTATCATACACATATTCTCGACGGGGAGTTTTCACTGCAACACTCGAAATCGAGGATGCAGACGGATATGTGGAACGCAGCGGAACATTTGTTCAGGTCGAACCCGCCGTGCCCGACACGGACGAGAATCATATAATTATCGCGCCTGGACTGACCGACACTGTCTATGGAGATGAATTCGCTATGCTGGATTGCGCTCTTTGGGCATCCGACGGTTGCCTCGCATCCGCTTATGCGGACTCCTTCGATGTATTTAAAAATTTCGCTTTCATAGACAGCCTTTCCGGCATCGACGATAGATATGTGTCTTCATCGGTCAAAAGTGGCAAAATCATTCAAGTCGCGGGTGCA
>JALTEE010000350.1 GCA_027007865.1 bacterium | reverse complement strand
ATTTTCAGGCGCTTTTTATATCTATCATTTTTATCTTCGCTTCGACAATAGTTAGCGCTTCGCAGCAACCAGTTATGAAGGAATATATCCCTCCTTCGCCAAAGTATAAGATTTTGAAAACTCTTCCTCAGCGATATCGAGTGGCGGTTCTTCCCGACAGTTTCGATTGGCGCAATGTCGATGGAACAAACTGGATTACGGCAGTCAAAAATCAGGGCACCTGCGGTTCTTGCTGGGCTTTCGCTGCAACAGGTCAACTCGAAGCCGCGATAAAAATCCTGTCAAATCGATCCGAACTGCCAATCGACCTTGCCGAACAAGAACTTGTCTCCTGTGATACAACATATAGCGGATGCTACGGTGGAAATTTCCCTATATCATATTTCAAAAGCATCGGTCTCGTTGATGAGGAATGCTTTCCATACGATACAACACAGGACACATTATATTGGCTTCCCTGTGAGGACATTTGTGACGAAGCGGGTTTTAAACACAATTATGGAATGAGAGCGCAGATTATCGATGCGAATTACAGTTTGAGCGATGTGAAAAGCGCAGTTTTCCATACTCCGATGTTCTTCACGATAGCAATTTACTATTCTTTCTGGACACTCGGTGAAGTTTCCGATGACTATGTCTGGTCTCCCGACACATCCGATCCATCCGATAGCATCGTCGGCTATCACGCAATGCTCTGCGTTGGCTGGAACGATGCACAAAGATGTTTTATCTTCAAGAACAGTTGGGGCAATGAATTTGGTGCTGATGGGTATGTAAAAATCGGCTATGATTGTCTATTGCCATCCGCTCCGAAACCTGTTTGGGCAGATGGCTATCTTTTTATCACCGATGCGGTAACCGCAAAAATCGTTCAGAACTGGACAATTTCGGGATTTCTTATCAAAAGCGACACATCGTTCTGGGACATTTCATCCACTCCGCAAACCATCGAAACATCGCAGTTCTTCTCGAAATCGAATAATTGGTATATCATTGAAAACTGGCGATGGACAAAATATTTAATCGACACGACGGAAACGAGTAGCGGAGACGGATATTCTTTCACCGAAGCGGTGGATGCGCCGATGACAATCGAATGGGAATGCGCAGAAACAACCGCAGCAGCGACAGAATGCTTGTCGAACGACAATCTTATCGTCTATCCGAATCCATTCAATCCCAAAAGTGGCTCGCAAGCAACGGTTTCGTTCAAAATTTGCAAGGAAGGCTATGTCGATGCAAAAATATACGATGCTGGATACAATCTCGTAGATGAATTAGTTTCATCGCAATATTATTCTACTGGAATTTACGATATTTTTTGGGATGGCAAAACCGCAGACGGAAGAACAGCAGTGCCCGGACTATATTTTATCGTGGTCGATAATGCTGCGGGAGAATATGGTGTGTCAAAAATAATTGTGCGGTTCTAAGTTTTAGGTTAAGAGTTAAGAGTTTGCTCGGGAAAACACAGAGAAAAGACAATATTCTATAATAAGAAGAATGAAAATGCAATTCAACATATACGCAATCTTACTTTTGATGCCGGTAATCGCTCTTTCGTCCGCCAGTGGCGGATATGCTGCTCCTTTTCTCGAACTTCCACCGATGGCTTCGTCTGTGGCATTTGGAAACGCCTGCATAACTTACGACCCCGAACCTGCTGCGTTATTCTGGAATCCCGCAAATCTCGATGGATTATACAAATATTCCGCTCAAGTTTCCGTGGAAAGATTACCGATGTCGGATATGCGCTACGGCGCTGCCGGCGTGTTTCGATGGCAGCGATTCAGGTTTGCTGCGGGTATGCTGCAGCATTCCGCTGGCGAAATTCAGGGGCGAGACGATATCGGAAATCCTACGAGCACATTAACCTATGGATATACTGCGGTCGGATTTGGTGTATCTTATGGAATGGATAGCGATAAAAAACTCAAAATGTGTGGGACTTCACTTTGGAAAGTTTCATTTGGCGGCAGCGGAGAAATTTTAATGCAGAAAAATGGTTTGGTGAACGCCGGCGATGGATATACATTGAATATCGGATTTTCCAGCAGATACGGTGTTCTTCGCGGAGGATTACTGCTTCGCAATGCAGTTGGTCGAATGAAATGGAGCGATAATTCGACATCCGATATGCAGGCTGCTGTCGTTGCCGGTATCGGTCTGGAATTTTGCGAATCGCACTGGGTCGAGGTATCGGCAGAAGAGAAATCCATCGGCAGAGTTCGCTGGCGTATCGGCGGACAATTCCTCGCAACCGATTGGGCGGGATTTCGCGCAGGAATCGATTTCTCGACAGGAACACCCGCCGCAAACGATGAAATGCGTATCGCAGGCGGAGGCGTTATCTATTACAAAATCGGAATTCCTCTCGAAATATCATATTCTATCCAATATATCGAAGCAATTCGAGGATTCGGCCTGTCATCTTCTTTCTCGTGGAACACTTTCGATTGAGATAAAATTTTTAAAAAATTTCTTGCCAAAAGCATTTTTCCCCCCTAAAATAATTGCTAGGGGGTTTTTTATTTGGAGCACCGATAACAATTATTAAAATTATGTTGGCTTTTAAACAGCGAGGTATAGCGGTGTTCCGAATAATTTTATCAGCGATTATCTTTTGCGCGGTAATATCTTTATCCGCCGCCGAGTCCGATAGACTCGATATATCCACGAGCAATTCCGGTGTCGAGATAAGTTTCTCACCATCAAATATCGAGAATTTTTCCACGCAGAATATTTCTACATCTTTTGGCGATTTTACGCTGCTTTCTCTGCCCGATGCGCAATGGACAACTACTCCTGGCGAACCTCTTTTGCCCGTGTATGTTTTCGTCCTCGGACTTCCCGCAAATGGCGATGTCAAATTCGACTACGATATCGTATGGGGCGAAACACACAGATTAGATTACCCGATAATGCCTGCCGATTCGGCATTCTGGGAAAACGGCGAGATTGAAAATGTTCCTATTGCACCATCGAGCAGAATTTATCGAGCGAAAGGGAATTATCCGCAAGATCCTGTGCGATTTGAAGATAGTGGATTTTTGCGCTCGCAGAGATTGGGGAGAATTATTATCACACCAGTAAAATATGAGCCGCAAAATGGATATTTAAACTTTGCGAAGGAAGTGAAGATACATATTTCCTTCGACGCAAGTGGCAAATTTGTCGATGAGGGCGATTTTGAAAAGGTTTTTAAAAATATGCTCATCAATTACCAGCAGGCAAAGAATATGCGTCGGCAGCGGACAATTGTAAATATTCCCGACAATCCGTTTGCACCATCAGATGTTTGGTATCGCTCTGCTGTGCACAGCGGAGGCGTTTTCGCAATTACATCGCAGTGGCTCGAAGATGCAGGACTCGACCCGAACAATGTGAACCCCGCGGAAATCCGTGTTTTTACATACGGAGTTGGGATATTATCTCTTGAAATAGATGATATGCCGACGCTCGAAGAGATTTCGCTCATTTCAATTGGCAATGGCGATGAAACCTTTGATAATTCGGATACTCTGCTTGTTTATATTCCCGACCCGGAGCCGTGGACAGCATCGGCTGGCGACCCGATTTGGTATCAGAGCCCGTATTGCGATTCCACATCGGTTTGGATTGCAATCGGTGGCGATTTTTCCGAACCAGCAAAAAGAAGCGCAGAAATATCGGTTGTCGGTGCGGCGGAAGAACGGAATTTCGGATGGACATTTTCTCACATTGGCGAAGACCTGTTTTTTGATGAAGAAGATAAAATTTGGTATTGGCAGCGCATCGAATCGCAGACTGCGCTGTTCGTTTCCGACCCGAGAATCAGCACGGAGAGATTTCCAAATGGATTCATTCGCGCCAACCCGAGCAGTAATTGCATTGCTATCGATTGTAATAGCGCTTCCTATTCCTGTTCGGAAGCGTGGACAAACGGCGTCAATTCGTTCGTGCCCGGCTCGAATATAATCACATTTCAATACAGCGACACCGTGTTTTTCCGATATGCTGAAATGCGCTATTTAATAGAACTTATGCCGCAGGACGGCATCTTGCATTTTCTCACAGATACTTTGTCGCCTGTGCCGTCAAATGAAAATCCTGTGCGCTTCGACCTGTCCGATTTCGACGAGCCGATGGTAATCGATGTTACGAACTATCCCGATATAAGATGGCTCGCAACAGGCGAAATCGGCGAAAATTTTTACTTCGACGATACATATCCGCAACGAGAATATTTTGTGTTCGAATCCGGCTCGAGCGGGACGATTACGCAACTTCCATCGCCGCAGGTCTTGAACGATTTTTCGCTCTGGGACGAACCGCAGACGCAAACGGATTACATTATTCTTGCACCGAAATCGCTCGACCCATCTAATCTCGCAGATTTTCAGGAAAGCAATGGTCTCGATGTCAAAATTTATAATATCGAAGATATTATGACACAGTTCGGCTTTGGCAGATACGACCCGACAGCAATCAGGAACTTCTTATGCTACATATACAATCGCGCCGACGAACCAAAACCGCAGTATGCTGTCTTCATCGGAGATGGGCACTACGATTATAAACATGTTATCACGGACAGCAAAATATATTTCCCACCGGCGATGTTAGCGAGCCATTTCACAGATGCATTTTTCTCGACATTCGAGGATAGCGGTGTTACGCTGGAAATGATGTCGGGGCGCTTGCCAGCACGAACACAGACCGAACTCGAAGACATTATTGCCAAAACTATAGATTACAGCAATTGTGCTCCGTTCGGGAAATGGCGGATAAATACGATATTAACCGCTGACGATGAATACCGAGACGATGGTCGTGTGGATAATCTTTCATATACTTGCAACAATAGCGACATCGCTGTTAACTATCTTCCACCGCAGGCATTTTTCGACCCTGTCTATCTTGTCGATTATCCGCGGACATCCACACTGCGCAAGCCTGAAGCAACAGATGCTCTGATGAATTATATGCGTTCGAGTGGCGTGTGGGTCAATTGGATTGGACACGGGAACTATCATCTCTGGGCACACGAACATCTGCTCAACTTTCCCGGTGATATGACTCGATGGCAGTGTGGGAAAAAATTGCCTTTAATGTCCTCTTTTTCTTGTTATGTCGGCGAATTTTTTAGAATAGGTGGAAAGGAGTGTATTTCTGAATTATTGCTTCGAGAACCCGATAATGGTGCTATCGCTGCGATTTCCGCTACATCGGGCTCATCGCCGACATCGAACCAAAATATGAACAGACGCCTTGCGCAAAACATTTTCGCCGACGAACCGATGCCGATTGCAGGCGCAATGATTTCCGCGAGAAATGGATTGTATCCAAGCCACGACAGTCAATACATTTTGTTTGGCGACCCGGCGCTCACTCTCGCATATCCATATAGAAACATTTCGCTCGATGTGCAACCGGACACGATAACACCCGGAATATGGCTTCAAGTTTCGGGAACCGCCGACGATACTGTGGATGGAACTGCGATGCTGTTTCTTCAAGGTCCCCTGATATACAAGCATTATGATTCGCCGATAATAGATGCGAGTTGCGATTATGCCCATCCGGGGAAAATTTTATTCGCCGGCGCCGCTTCTGTCTCCAACGGCGAATTTGCTCTGCCGATTTTCGTTCCCAAAATCCTATCGGATACCACGGGATACAAGATAATTGCTTATATATACAGCGATGAAAACTGTTATAATGCTTCGAGTGCTATTACAGATATTCCCGCAAATCCATCTGTTGCGAATGACATCATCGATACGACGGGTCCCGAAATCGACATTACATTCGATGCAGAAGATTTCAACGATGGCGAAACCGTGTGTTCGCAGGATGGCTCGCTGCCCGTGCAGATTGCGCTGTCCGATTCTCACGGAATCGATATGGGAACAACGCCCGGACACGGTATCACACTTCAATTAGACGATGAATTCAACAGAGTCGATGTTTCCCAAAATTTAACCTATGTTCTCGACAATCCCACACAAGCAGTAGTTAAATATACATTCGAAGATGTCGCATACGGAGGACATACAGTTTGCGTTCAAGCGTGGGACAATCTCGGAAATCCCTCGCAAAAATGTATCGACCTCGAACTGAAACAATGTTCCAGCGATATATGCAATGTTCTGCCATATCCAAACCCATTTCAAAATGACGGAGTCGATATAACATTTTCACTCGCAGGCAGCGGAACAGAGGCAGATATCACATTGACAATATTTTCGATAGCAGGACGGAAAATTTATTCCACATCGAAAACCACGAATAAAGAGTTCGATTGGCTGCATTGGAATGGCAGAGCATCCAATGGCGAGTTCGTTGCAAGAGGCGCATATATATATGTTTTGCAAGCAAAATTGCACTCATCAAATGGCAAAACAGAAACGAAAACTGTGCGAGGGAAAATCGTTAAAAAATAGCAAGCCTTCGGCTTGACCATTGCGCTTTGCCGTGCCTCAAAGTCGCTCCTTGTTGTTGCTCCGATTATTAGTATCTCACCACGGCAGAATTTAATATCTCATCCCCGTGGAAACAGGAATCCAGAAGCGTTTCATATCAGCAGAATAGCCCCCATTCTAAACTGATCGAGACACATTCTGTTCGCT
>JALTEE010000349.1 GCA_027007865.1 bacterium | reverse complement strand
ATTGGAAACAGCAATGAAAAAAGATAACATAAAATTCTTGCGCGGTTTCTTTATATACCTATTTCCGCTGCTTTTACTTTATGTGGCACTCGACCACGGCGGTATGAACCTATTCACCAAAGACCTGCTTACTGTTGCTTTGTGGGGGTTCGGATTGATGTTGTTTCTCGGGCTTAGAAAAATTTCCGCACCTCCGATGTGGATTTCAGTGCTGTGGCTCGCTTTCTGGATATGGGGGTTTCTGACATTTTTCGCGACCTGGTCGCTCGATAGAACACTCACATGGATACTATACATTGGCGGTTTTTTAATATTCGGACTTGTAGTTTATGCTTTATCCGAAGAGCCGCTTTGGAAATTCTTTAGAATCTTCTATATCGGCTCAGCAATCATTGTGCTAATCGGTTATTTCTTCATCATCGGTGCGCGAACAGGGATATTTATCGGCAGGCACGATATGATGCTCCACTTCATATCTACATTTTATTGGAAAAATCCCGCAGCGGGATATTTGATACTGTTGATTCCGCCCGCATTCGCGCTTTCGCTGAGCGACCCGCAAAAAGCCTGGCGAATTTTCTACTTCATCGTCGCAATTCTATCGACAGCAGGACTTTTGCTCACACGCTCCCGCGGTGGATGGCTCGCTTTCATTGTTGCGATTATTATCTCCTTCCCATTCATTGCTGTATTTTTGAAAAAAATATGGCGATACGCCATTATTATACCGATTCTCGCTATTATCCTCGCATTCATTGTTATGCCGCCGTCGTGGGTTATCGGAAGAGTGGAACAAATTTCCGAAATTACAGAGGAAAATACAGCAGAACCTATTGAGGAGCGCAGAATGATGCTCGATATGGGATGGCGAATGGTAAAGGACAATCCGATTCTCGGGCTCGGAATGGACGCTTTCGGCGTTGCCTATCCTGTCTATCTTAAAAATTCGCACTATCTGTCCAGTCATCTGCATAATCAATATCTGCAATATGCTGCCGAAGGTGGCATTCCTGCCACAATTCTGTTCGCAATCGCCATTTTTGCTACTATTTTCGTAATTTTCAAAAATGCGCGGAAGCAGAAGAAAATACTTTTTGCAGGTATCGGCATCGGAACGCTGGCGTATGCAATTCACATCGGTCTCGACTTCGACTGGGAATTTTGGGGAACATCGCTGCCGTTTATTTTGCTTCTCGCAATTGGGTTAAGAAGTGCAACAGAGGAGAAAAGTATAGAAATATCCTCGGCAAAAAAAATCGCTCCCATCATAATAATATCAATCGGATTTTTATTCTCTATTCTAACATCGACAGCGGCGTCATATTTTGATAAATACGAAGCGGAAACATCTTTCAAAAAACAATCGAGATCGCTGAAAATATGCACGATACTGAACCCACTCTCTGCAAGATATAAATATGAACAAGCACAGTTATATACCTCGCACGGCGACAAAGATAATGCGCTCATCGCGCTGAATAAAGCAAGCCGCCTCGAACCAGAAAATCCGATTTTTCTCTATAGCTACGGATTTCTGCTATGGAAAACCGACACGGCGAAAGCGGTGGAATATTTGAAACAAGCGGTTGAAAAAATACCATATATTTTTCCCGAATTGCAGTTGAATTTTGCGCAAAAAGCACGGGATGCAGGGATGGTGGAGCTCGAAGAGAAAGTGCTCGATGGAATTTTGAAAAATTTCCCAACGAACCAGAACACGCGATATACGGATAAAACCGTCGCTCACCGTTATATCGTTGCCCGAGCGATAAGTGACCTCGCTCAAATTTATTTGCAAAAAGATAATTTTCAGCGTGCTGATAGCCTATACAGAAAAAGCCATATTCTCGGTTGCCCGAGGTATTGGGACAAATTAGCGAGAATTTGGGGAATGGATATTATATCCCCCGAACAAACCG
>JALTEE010000348.1 GCA_027007865.1 bacterium | reverse complement strand
GTTGCATGGCATCATTTTAGAACAATGTGGTCATCATTTTATCAGCACGGGGGCACGATGATGGCCGCTGCGATTTCGTTCTATTTCCTTTTATCTGCTGTGCCCCTTACACTGTTGAGTTTGTCTATTATCGGGATGATAATCGGTTCGCCCGAAAAAGCGGCATCGTTAATCGTGTCGCTAACAAATATGCAATTATTTCTTCCCGACGGAGCGATGCACATCGGTTCGTTTTTCCAGACATTTGTAAGGCACGCCGCAACAGTGAGTAAAGTGTCGTTTATCCTACTGTTCATATTTTCGGGCGGTGTTTTTTTTACGGTGGAGTCTGCGATAAACCGTATCTTCGAGCGGCGTGAAAACAGACCGCTATGGCGACAACTGCTTTTCGCATATATACTTATGCTGCTAACATATCTCGCACTTATAAGTTCTGCTGCAACGACCTGGTTGGCAATTTTAATAACAGATTTTGGCATATCGTTTCTCGGGTTATCTCCGCAAAGTTATAGTCATTTCTGGCGATGGTTTTTCCTGCTTGCACCGATTGTATGGGTATCTCTCTATTTCGGACTTATCTATAAATTTATTCCTCACCGAAAAGTTCCGTGGAAATTTGCGATACTCGGTGGTTTTTTCGCAGGCTTCGGGTGGGAAATCGCAAAAAGACTATTCACTGTATATATAAGATATGTCGTTCGTTTCAGTGAACTCTACGGTGGTGTGAGCGCGCTGCTCGCTACATTTGTGTGGATTTTTTACACCGCTGCAATATTGCTTCTCGGCGGAGAACTCACGATGAGTTTCATTTACTCACAACATAAAAATATCACGAAAGAATCAGCAGAAGAAGCATTGGAAAGAATGTAGAAGGTATAGTTCATCTATACGATGGTTTAAAATTATCGTAAGCAATCAAACGCCCGAAAAGTAAAATTTTATGTAATAGTTAATTGCGGGATGTGCACCTTACACAATCGCACCAATAATGTATTCCGCTGCATCTTTCAATCTATATCCGAGGTCGTTTGCTATGTGTGCATCGGAGCCGATAGAACCGATTTTAACTCCTGCTGAAACGAGCGCTTTTATCAGCGATGCAAATGGATATGGCGCAGGGAGTCCTTTTCGCCAGCCCGATGTGTTGACCTCGATTATTGCGCCTGCATTGGCGAGTTTTTTAGCGACATCGTCGATGATTTCTCCCTCGATGTTTTCGCACAACGAAAGTCCCCAATAGCGCGGGAGATACTTTTTAAAACCATCGATATGTCCGATTACGGAGAACATTTTGCTGCGAGCAATTTCGATAACGATGTTATAATATTCTCGAATAAATTTCTGCGGAGAAAAACTACGAACTGCGGCGGGGACGAAATAGCGGGATGTTATTTCGAGTTTATCGACAGCGTGAACGGAGCCAATCGAGAATGAAGGCTTAAATGTTTCTATGAACTGGCGAACTTTTCCCGCAAAATGCGGTTCATAGGAAAACTCGAAACCCGCAACTATATCCAATTTATCGCTATATTTTTCTTTTAGCGCATCGATTTCTGCGAGATAAATGTTTACTGCGTTTTCATTCTGTTTCATCCATTTCCCGTGAATGTTCATATATGAATCGGCTGCGTCTCTGTGCGGGTCGAGGTCGATGTGTGTTGTGAAACAAATTTTACGAAGCCCGAGTTCAAGCGCTCTTTGGATATGTTCTTCCGCCGATGATTTTGCATCTATCGAAAAATCTGGGTGAATGTGGCAGTCCGCAGTGGCAAGTTCATTTATTCTTTGTCTGTCTAACATTTCTGCGTCCTTTTTGTCTGCCCGATTTTTGTTCTTTGATATGACTGCTCTTGTTTTTTGTGTGTGGTTTTCTGTAATTTCTATATTCATTTTCCACCACACTGATGTGGTTCGAGAAAATCCAGCCTTTCCCGTTACGGTATAGCTCGACACGGTAAGCCCCCGGTTTCGTAGATGCGAAAATTGCTTTTTTACCTTCGACTTCGGTAAATAATTCGCCGTTTCGGATGAGTCGGATTCTCGCTTCGAGCGGTGATTCGACAAAAATTCGCAATCTTTTGTGCAGCGATATTCTATCTCCCACAATCGCATATCTCTGTGGTGTTTCCGCCCAAAAGCGGAAGCCTGTCGCATCTCCCCAGCGATAGTTGGACATAAATACCTTGCATCGTTTCAGGGCGGTAAACACCTGTTTTTGAGCCTCAGCGAAATCCTTTGATAGCGGCTCTTTCAGCAGTATATGTGTTCGCATCGAGCGCAGTTCCACACGATACGGGAAAATTGTTCGCCATATCGGTCCGATAATTTTCTGGCGGTATCCGTGTGCATCGGCGGATGCGATGCCGAGAATGCGCCTTTTCTGCGCGAGTTTATCCCAATGTTTCAAGGTTTCTTCCGGCGGAGAAATCAGCAATGCGCGGGGATTGAGCAGATATTTCAACTTGTTTCCTTCTGCAATTCCTTCGAGCCAAGCAGACATATGGTTCCAGATTTCGATGCCATCGAATTCCCGCACAGACCAATCTGTCCACGGTAATGGCGGATGTTTTGGAAAATGCCGCTTTTCATCTGGATGGGCGATGATGCCTAATCCGCCTGCTTGCCTAACGCGATGAACATATTCTCGTGGAGCCAAATCCGCTGGAAGTGGCTCGTCGAGACCAAAAATAAGATAGTGACTTTTACCATCGCTATCTTCGTGTTCATATCCGACTATAACGAGTGTTCTATCGTGCCAGCCCTCTTTGCTTTTGTTTTGCAATGTTTTATGGTCGCTGAACATAATAAAATCGAGATGATACTTTTGAGCGATGGAGATGATTTTGTCGTGAGTTTTCGTTCCATCGGAGTCGGTTGTGTGTATGTGGATAACGCCGACATATTCCAATAATTTTGGTGGTTCAGGCATTTTATTCCGCTCCATTTTTGTTTGTAAAATCATAGATTGCAATCGCGCCGCGAATAAGTAGCAGCGGGTCTATTTTGTGTGGTATTTTCAAAAATTGGGATATTCTCTCCGCATCTCCGCCGGTGAGCAGCAACAGCGCATCATCGGGATTTTTAATAACTTTTTCCCAAACATATCGAATTCCACCAGCAGCAGCGGATATTGCACCCGATACTATGCACTGCTCCGTTCCTTTCCCTGGAAAATTCGGCTGTATTTTCTCCTTCGGTCGAGGGAGTTGCGCTGTTCCGCTGTGGAGAGAATGTTCCATCATATCGATGCCGGGGATTATTGTTCCGCCGAGAAATTTTTTATCGCGGAGCAAATCGATTGTTATTGCGGTTCCTGCATCGACGACGAGAATTTCGGCAGAATTTTCATTCCAAAATCGAAATGCGCCCACAGCATCGGCAATTCTATCTGCACCGAGATATTTTGGCGAAGCATAATCGAGTGAAATCGGAAGTTTCATTGTTCCATCAACTACGAGAGTTCTGACTTCTGCATAATCTAAAATTGTGAGAATTTTTTGGGTATCCTGCGGCACAACAGATATTATTACTGCTTCTTTGCATCGTGAGCGCTCCGCAATTTCGGAAAGCTTCTGTTCCCAGTTTGCTACGATACGCCCGAAAAGCCATTTGCCACCGAGTTCGTCTCCTGTGGCAATATATATTTTGACCGAGCGATTGCCGATATCTATAACAAGAATTCTGTTTTTAGCCTTTTTCATAGAAAAAAATAAGTTCAGCAGATAAATTAAATATGTGGGCACAATTTGCAAAGATATTTTTTATCGAATAATTGCAAATTAACAATCACCAAATCGCCCAATCGAGCGTAGTATTCTTGCGGATATTATTAGAGAATTTAAGCAATAATATCTTCGATTTTAACCACCGAATATTTTTCCCTGTGCCCATTTTTTGTCTGCGACGATTTTCGTCTGCGCTTTTTGAAAACGACGAGTTTTGGTCCCTTATTGTGTTCTAAAAGTGTCGCTTTGACCGATGCACCTTCCAAAACAGGCTTTCCAACTTTTATATCATCTCCATCTTTGATAAGGAGCACACGGTCGAATGTGAGACTGGCGCCCGGCTCGATTTTCTCCATATATGGAACCCAGATTTTTGCACCAGATTCGACCTTTACTTGTAGTCCTGAAATTTCTACTACTGCATACATCTTTATATCCCCCGTTATTTTTTAATAAAATTTTTTAATACATATACAGATGTTGATTTAGAATTATTTTCTATCCCTCGATATCAGCGCTTTTCTAGATAGGCGAATTTTTCCGCTCTCGGGGTCCACACCTATTACTTTAACTTTAACAGTATCACCGATTTTTAGAACATCCTCGACTTTGTCGATTCTTCTATGTGCGATTTCCGATATATGCAGCAGTCCGTCGACAGCGGGAGTCAATTTTATAAATGCGCCGAATGGAGCAATTCGAACCACAGTTCCATCGAATATCTGTCCGACTTCCGGTTCCATAACGATATCCTCAATCATTTTAAGTGCTGACTGCATATCTTCCTGCGAATGAGCGGAAATGAATACACTGCCATCGTCTTCGATAGCGATTGTCGTTTCTGTTTGTTCCTGAATCGCTCTGATGATTTTTCCGCCGCTTCCAATGACATCGCCGATTTTTTGAGGATTTATATGAATAATCGTAATTCTCGGTGCGTGCGGAGATAGTTTGTGGCGAGGTTCGGGAAGCACTTCGGTCATTTTGTTCAGGATAAATTCGCGTCCTTGTTTCGCCTGTGCCAATGCCTGCTCGAGAATCTCGAACGACACACCCGGAACTTTGACATCCATTTGAAATGCAGTGATGCCATCTTTTGTTCCTGCCACTTTGAAATCCATATCGCCATAATGGTCTTCGGCACCCATAATATCCGATAAAACGGCATATCTGTTGCCTTCCTTGATGAGTCCCATTGCAATACCCGCCACGGGAGATTTTATCGGAACGCCTGCATCCATCATAGCGAGACTGCTCGCACAGACCGTTGCCATCGAAGATGAACCGTTCGATTCGAGGATATCCGATACCACACGAATCGTGTATGGAAATGCGCTTTCCACAGGGATAACAGGTGTCAGCGAGCGTTCTGCGAGGTGTCCGTGCCCGATTTCTCGTCTGCCCGGGCCAAAATATCTCCCTACTTCGCCGACAGAAAATGGTGGGAAATTATAGTGTAGGATGAAACTTTTATATGATTCTCCTTCGAGGTCTTCGATTTTTTGCTCATCGAGTTTCGTTCCAAGTGTAAGTGCGGCAACGGACTGTGTTTCGCCTCGCGTGAAAAGTGCGGAACCGTGGGTTCTCGGCAAAATGCCGACTTCGACGCTTATCGGTCGAATATCGGTGTTGATTCTGTTATCGATGCGCAAACCATCATTGATAATTTTCGCTCGCATAAGTTCTCTTTCGAGTTCGCCAAGCGCAAGGTCTATTTCTACTTCCGATTCCGGAAATTTTTCCGATAATTGTTCCACGATAGAATTGCGCAATTTTCTGCGTGCGTGGCTTCGCTCGATTTTGCCCGCTATTTTGAGCACTTCGCTCATTTGCTCACGCGCCATTTCGATGGTCGCTTCTTTCAACCCTTCCGTTTCTGTGAGCGGTTCGTATTCCCGCTTCGGTTTGCCTGCTTTCTCAATGAATTCCTGCTGCATTTCTATCTGTTTTCCCAATATTGGCATCGCAATCTTAAATGCACCGAGCAAAACTTTCTCTGATACCTCGAATGCACCGCCTTCGACCATTACGATGTCCGAGCCTGTTCCTGCGATTACGATGTCGAGTTGTGCACCTTCGCGCTCCTGAATTGTGGGATTCACGATATATTCGCCATCGATGTATGCGACTCGCACTGCGCCGAACTGCCCTTTTATCGGGATATCTGAAATAGCCACAGCAGCGGATGCACCGAGAATTCCGAGAACATCCGAATCGTTTTCCTGGTCGAACGAAATCACGGATGCGAGCACCTGTGTTTCGCTGTTGTAATCGTCTGGGAACATAGGTCTCAGCGGTCTGTCTATTAGCCGCGAGCGCAAAATTTCGTGTTCATAAGGTCTTCCTTCACGCTTGAAGAAACCGCCTGGGATTTTTCCCGCAGCATAAGCGCGCTCACGATAATCCACTGTGAGTGGGAAAAAGCCTTGATATGGTTTTGTTTCTCTTGCCGATACCGCTGTAACAAGAACAACTGTTTCTCCGCATTGAACCCAAACTGCGCCATCCGCCTGTTTTGCGACTCTGCCGGTCTCGAGAATTATCCTCTTACCAGCGACATCGCCTTCTACTCTAATGATTTCCATTGCTACTTTCCTCTAATCCTTGTGATTTTTTACTTTCTCAGCCCAAGTTCTGCAATCAGACTGCGATAGCGGCCATAATCCTTTCTCTTCAAGTATGCCAGCAATTTTCTGCGCTTACCGATGAGAACCATAAAACCGCGTTTTGAATTTGTGTCCTTGGGATGCCTCGAAAAATGGTCAGTTAATTCTCTGATGCGCTTGGTCAAAATTGCGACCTGCACTTCGGGCGACCCGACATCCTTCGGATTGCGTGCAAACTTTTGCATAATCTCTGTCTTGTTCTGCCTTTCAAGCACTTTCTAATAC
>JALTEE010000347.1 GCA_027007865.1 bacterium | reverse complement strand
CCGTCAGGGACGCTCTCGCAAGCGGGGTTGCTCGCTTAAGTGTTCACTGCGAAAACCGGGTAGAATTTCTCGCTCACACAGCCCTGCCTGCCAAGAACCGCTCGCATTTTCCAGACCTCTTGCCTCTTCACTTAATCCTTAGTTTACTACTGAATCATTTGCTGCAGGGGCAGTATCTTTTGAGATTGAGAAGAAAACACGGGCCCGCGCCGGTTACACCATAGAACACAGTTTTCTTGCCGCTTTCTATGAGTTCTCTGGCGGTGTTGTTGACAAAAGTTGAGCCTGTGGCGAAAATCAAATCACACCATTCGATATATTCTTCCGTTTTATCAGGACTTTCCACTTTGACTCCAGTAAAAGTTTTACCAAAGTTTGCTGCGTCCATATCTGTAATTTTTGTGGTGAAGTGCGACGAAAGAGTTTCGGCGAATCTTGGCTGAAGGCCGCAGAGAAAAATTTTGGGATTTCCAAAATTCTCAGCGATAAATCCGTAAAGTTTCCCCGCGCAAATTATCAGGTCCTCATTTCGGCAGTGGATTGTGTTTTCAACAAATTTCAATTCTCTCAAAACCGCGTTAATCGTTGCCACAAAAATGGCTCTTCTGAAGTTGTTCTTTAATTCCATATTTAAGATCTCTGAGAGGGTAGAATTGAAATTGCCGAACATATCGGAAAAAGCCACGCCCCTTGAGTCGCGAAACCGTGCTTCCATTAGTCTTTCGCGTCCTTTAAGAAGCGGATAATCTTCGTGTTCAGGATTTCCTATAGCTTCTTCAGGAGAAAGAGGTTTCGCTCTTATCTCAACTTCTGCGTCGGGAATCTTTTCCCGCGCAATGATTTCTTTTATTTTCTTCCGCAGTTTTTCAAGCATTTTCCATTTTAGCAAAATTTATCATTCGCTTCTCCATTTTGTAGCGGCTTTCTCAAGGTGAATGAATAATTTTTCGAAAAGGAACGTCATAAGCGAAAGAACAATCAAACAGGAGATTATCACGTCCATTCTTATCAGGTTTTCCGCACGCATCATAAGAGCGCCTATACCAGTGGGAATCGCCACCATTTCAGCGGCAATGATTACCCGCCACGCCATCCCCGCTTCAAGACGGAGCCCTGTGAAGACATAGGGCAGGGCGAGGGGAAAGACGATTTTTTTGAGAATTTCCGCTTTTGACGCCCCGAGGGTTCTGGCGACTTCAACAAATTTTCTGTCAACATTTTTTATTCCATTTGCTGTTGTGTAGGCAACAGGGAAAAATGAACAGATGAAGATTATCGCGATTGGCAGCGCCTCGTTTGTCCCTATCCACAGCATCAGAATCGGCAGCCACCCGAGAGCGGGAATCGGATAGAAAATGCTGATTACGGGGCTGAAAGTTCTGTCGAGATATTTATTCCAGCCAATAAATGTTCCGATAAAAATGCCGAGTGCCGCTCCAAGGGAAAATCCCGCAATGACGCGGAGAAAACTTGCCATAAAATTTTCGGCGAGAATGCCGCTTTTGATAAGCAAATAAAATTGTTTTGCCACTTCGCTTGCTGGAGGGAAAATCGCTTTTGGAAAAATGCCCGACAGCCCGATGACTTCCCATATTATGACAAGAACCGCTATGGGAATGAGGCCGTATAAATCTTTTTTCTTCACAAGAACTCCAGATCCAGAATTTTTTTTGCTTTGAATTTCTTCTTTATATACCCGAGTTTGAAAAGATAGTCGATTTCCTCTTGAACGGAGCGTGGGTCAAGCGCAGGTGTGTTTGTCATTTTTGACGAGAGAGATTTTTTGATAACCATCGGGGTGATTTTAAGTTTTGAGGCTATTTTGCTGACCTTAATAGGCAAAACCTTTTTCCCCGTGACGGTGAGAGCGTTTGCCACTATAACGGACGCCTCATCGGGGTGTTCATTAATGAAATTGATTCC
>JALTEE010000346.1 GCA_027007865.1 bacterium | reverse complement strand
ATACTGGCACGATAGGAATATTTATCAATGGTTTTTCGATTGAGATAGGTATCATAAATCTTATCGATATCCTGCTGGCGGAGTCTATTTTGGTTTTTCCCGTCTTCATATTCCCTGCTGGCGTCGATAAAGAGAATGTCCTTGTCTTTTCTGCCCTTTTTGAAGATAAGAATAGCAGCTGGAATACTGGTTCCGAAAAACAGATTACTGGGTAATCCGATGACTGCGTCGATAATATTTTCTTCAATAAACTGTTTTCTAATTCTCCCTTCCGCTCCGCCACGGAACAACACGCCGTGCGGAACTATAACTCCGACCCTGCCATTAACTTCATTAGCGGTTTCTACCATATGAGTTATAAAAGCATAATCACCCTTACTCTTTGGGGGAATCCCTCTATGAAATCTCCTGAAACGGTCGTTTTGTGCTTCTTCAGCTCCCCACTTATCAAGACTAAATGGTGGATTAGCAACAACCACATCAAATTTCATCAACTGGTCATTTTCGATGAGTTTGGGATTACGTAGCGTATCACCCCATTCAATTCGAGCATTGTCTTTTTCGTGCAAAAAGACATTCATCTTGGCAAGTGCCCAAGTGCTGCCATTGGATTCTTGACCATACAGAGAAAAATTTTGATTACCAATCTGGTTAGCACATCGAATCAAAAGGGAAGCTGAACCACAAGCAGGATCGCAAATCCTCTCACCAGCTTTTGGTTGAACTAATTTGGCGAGCAATATCGCAACTTCGGTAGGCGTATAAAATTCTCCTCCCTTTTTTCCCGCATCAGAAGCAAATCGTGAAATGAGATACATATAAGTATTACCAATCACATCATGTTCCCCTATCACGGATGGCCTCAAATCCAATCGAGGATCAGAAAAATCTTCAATCAAATGCTTAAGCCGCTGATTACGTTCCTTTGTTTGTCCAAGATTAGATTCTGAATTGAAATCAATATTACGGAAAACTCCTTCGAGCTTTATCTTATTGGCTTCTTCGATTTCATCGAGAACATTATTAATGATTTCACCAATATTGGGTTCATTACGTTTGCTATAGATGTAATCAAAGGTACAATTATCTGGCAAAATAAACCGCTCCCTTTCAAGTCTGCGTTTAATTCGTTCGATATCCCCGTTAAATTGTTTAGTATATTGAGCGTGCTTGTCTTTCCATACATCACTTATATACTTAAGAAATAGAAATACGAGGATGTAGTTTTTGTACTCAGCTGGATCGACAACTCCGCGAAATGTATCGCAAGCCTTCCATACAATGGCATTTATGTCATCCTGATTGATTTTATGGTCCGCTGACATAATCTTTACCTTTCATATTTATATAGTCATTTACGAGATTTCCTATTAGTTTTTCACGATTTTTTTGTAGCTCACTCATAAGTTTTTTTTCTGTTGCAACGAGTTTATATAAATCAATAATCTTACGCTGAAACTCAAGTTTAGGAATAATAACATCTAATTTACTCAAACTCTGCTTACTAATATGCCGAATTCCTGTACCCACCGAGTTTTGTGCGATATATCGCTGAGCTGCCTGCTGATTAATATACCACGTCAAATATTCTGGTAAGATTTTTGCATTCAGAATGCGAAAGATAAAAAAATGAGAGACCGGTACTACATTTTCTTCATCCTTATCCACCACAGAAGCCCGCAGTTTCTTACCTTTAGCTTGAAATAAAATATCACCTTTGCGTAAGAGGAGTTCAGGATTTACTTTGTCTAAATCGCAGTATAGTAATCCGTCCCAGTCAATTCCATCGTTATTAATATCAATAATTCGGACAACGCGATATTTTCCGTCTCTCGAACCTTCAGCCTTTGTCTTAAATAGATGCCCCGATATAATCCTAACTATTTCTGATAAAATCATATTTAGCCTTATATATTGCCAATAATTCATAT
>JALTEE010000345.1 GCA_027007865.1 bacterium | reverse complement strand
TGTTCCTTATACGGTACGTTGAGACTATCAAGCCAAACATAGACAACCTGGTAACCCTTTTCATTGATCAGGTGGATACTGACCGCCTTGCCATTAAAAAAGAAATACAGCAGGCCCTTGAGCGCCTGGAGAGGGAAAACCTCATCAACAGGAGTGGAGACCATTTCTTTTTCCTGACAGACGAGGAAAGGGAAGTGGCAAGGGAGATCAAGGCAGTGGAAATTACATCCGCTGAGGAGACAAGGCGTTTGGGCGAGCTTGTCTTTGATGAACTCCTTAAGGGCAAAAACAAGCGCCGCTATGCCAGCTACCGCCGTGACTATCCATTTCACCGTATCTGCGACGGGCATTTTTTTGGACCCAAGGGGCAGGGTGATCTGGCAGTAGAGGTGATAACCCCCCTTTCAGATTTCTATTCCGAGTTCAATGATTCAAAATGCATAATGTATTCATCTGAGAAGCAGGGGCATCTTGTTATCAAACTCCCTGATGACAGGAAATTCATTGATGGGCTTAGAACCTGTTTAAAGACGGAAAAATTTATACTCATGAAACAGGATGGCACGGCCTCTCCCACATTAAATAGGATTCTGAGCGACAGGGCAGAGGAAAACCGCCATCGCAAAGACAGGCTTTTGGGAAGGCTCGACAGTCTCTTCCAGTCAGCAGACTACTATGCCCTTGGCTCCAGGCTCGATTTGCAGCCAGTAAAGGCCACAGATGCCCTGGATGCGGGGCTGGACTATCTAATCCAGAATATCTACTGCAAATTCAGCTACCTCAAGGCGCTGCATGAAAATCCCCAAAAGGAGATAAGGGCCATACTCCTGGCAGATGACCTTGGCCAGAAGAATCTGAGATACGACATGGATGAGGCCGAGCCTGAAGACATAAAGGAAGTAGGCACATACATAGATCTCATGACAATAAAAAACAGGCCCATAGTCTTAAGCGACCTCATCCGGCACTTTGGCTCAAGGCCCTATGGCTGGCCGGAATGGGAGACCGCTTTGCTGGTTGCAAGGATGTTTGCAGGGGGAAAGGTCCATCTCGTCATAGACGGGGCCAAGGTGCGCCCCAGGGATGCTGCAGGCCCCATGACCAAATCCGGCCAGTGGAAAAACATAAAGATCTTAAAACAGCGCATTGCCAACAAGGCGGAACTCCAAAGGGTCAAGGACCTTGGGAAAGAACTTTTTGGCTCTATTGGACCCGAGACCCAGGAAAAGCTCTGTTCCTTCCTGCAAAAGGAGGTAAAGAAATGGAGGGATGAGCTTGAGCGTTTCCAGCCCCTTGCGGCCACAGGAGACTATCCTGGAAGGCAGGAGATTGAAAATGGCCTTGCCCTCATCAAAAAATTTCTGTCCATATCTGACCCATACGAATTTATATCTGCCTTTAATGAAAATAAAGAAGCATGGCTTGACCTGGCCGATGACCTTCATGATCTTTCCGATTTCTATAAAAACCAGCTTTCCACGTGGCAGAATCTGAAAAAGGCCATCGATGCCTTTAAGCCCAACGAAGCGGCCATTATGGAAGATGAGGATGCAGCCAGGGCCTTTAACAGATTAAATGAAATTCGGGAGAATGAGGCCCCTTACGGGCTTTTGAGGGAAGTTGATGGCCTTATAGAAAGGATAAAGACCGTAAACAGATCCATCCTTGAAGGTCAGAGGGAAAATGCCCTGATTCAAATGGGTAAGTACATAGGCCGGGTAAAGACCTTTCTGGATGAAAAAAAGGCCAGCCCGGAGCTCAGGAACAAGGCATTAATAGGCCTCCAGCAGGTAAGGCAAAAGATAGAGGCAGAGACAAGCATTCCAAATATCTCATATCTGCTCGAAAAGGCCAGGGAACTTACCGGTGAGTCAATAGAGATTATTGAGCAATCCATCCAGTCAGAAGATGAAAAGGCAAGACCTGCAAAG
>JALTEE010000344.1 GCA_027007865.1 bacterium | reverse complement strand
TTAACAGTCGTTCTAATTCTAATCGTATTCCATTGAAATTGTGAAAGTTACAGTCGTTCACAAATTCAATTTCAAGGCGATTTCAAAATTCGCTTTGGATTTCAATAGATTGCAAATTCGTTTTATTTTCGCCTTGACAGCACAATATATACGAATTATCCTGAAATGCAAATCGGAGGTAAAAATATTTAATTTGAAAGAATTCTCCATTTGATATACTTCAATATGTTTCTGTTGTTGTATGTTTAGGTAATTTTCGGTTTTATCGTTGTTTTGAGCCGATTTATTCGGCAATCCTTATGTCGATGTTATTTCAGCAAAATTGTTCATCTCTCTTTGAGAATAGGAGAAAACACTATGGCGCTTCAGGGCAGTGGTTTTTGGGAACAGTGCCTTCAAATAATATCCGCTCAAATCAATGCACAATCATATAGAACTTGGTTCGAGCAGACATGGGAAGTGAAATCGGATGACGATGTTATTGTAATCGGCGTGAAAAATCAATATGTTGCGGATTGGCTTGCTGAAAATTATTCGAAATTCATCATCGATGTCGTGTCCCAGATTGCAGGCAAAAAAGTCGCGATAAAACTCGCTATCCCAAGAAATGGTGGTTTTGAAGAGTTTTCGCTCGAAGAAACACCAGATAGCGAATTCACTCAATCGAAGGATATCAGTGCTCTCAACCCGCGATATACTTTTGAAAATTTTGTCGTCGGCGATTTTAACAGCCTTGCACACTATTCCGCAATGGCTGTGGCGGATAAACCTGGCGGAACGAAATATAACCCGCTATATATTCACGGAGGTGTCGGACTCGGGAAAACGCACCTTCTCCACGCGATAGGTCATCATATCAAACAAACACAACCCCAATTGAAGTTAATCGCTGTAACAAGCGAGCGATTTATCGACCTATATATAAATTCGCTCATAAATAAGACTACATCGCGCTTTAACGAAGTGTATCGCAGCGCAGATGTTCTCCTCGTTGATGATATTCAATTCTTCTCCGGCAAGGAAGGCATTCAGAATGCGTTTTTTCATATTTTCAATGTTCTGCACCATCGTGGTCAGCAAATTGTGCTCACATCGGATATGCCTCCCGGCAAAATCGCTGGACTCGAAGAAAGGCTTCGCTCACGGTTCGAATGGGGGCTTATGGTCGATATGCAGCCGCCAAATTATGAAGGCAGAATGGCTATTTTGCGGCAAAAAGCGGAAGGTGACGGTATCGAAATTTCTGAAGAAGTGTTATCGCTTATCGCTCAATCCGTAACATCGAATATACGCGAACTCGAAGGAACACTGATTCGTTTGCTGGCTAATGCTTCGATATATGGCAGAGAAATCGACGAATCACTGGCTCTCGATGTCATCGGACAATATGCTAAACCGATGCTCGAACACCCCGATAAAATTACATTAGAAGATATTCTGCAAACAGTTTCCCATCACATAGGCGTTTCGATAGAATTGCTCCGGAGCAAACGCAGAACAAAAAAAGTTGTTCTCGCAAGACAAATTGCAATGTTTTTAGCGCGAAAACTGACAGGCTCGTCGCTAAAACACATCGGAAATTTCTTCGGTAGAAGAGACCATTCTACCGTCGTCCACGCATGCAAAAGCATTCCTACCAAAGGCGGAGAAGTTCAACGATTAGTTCGCCAAATAGAATCCGACCTGAACAAGCGTTCCGCTTGACTGTTGCGCTTCGCCGTGCTTCGATGTCGCTCCTGGTGGTTGCTCGAACTATTGTGAACCTAACGGTTTTGAGAATGCGAACTTTGAACTCAAAATTCTGAACAAGCGTTCCGCTTGACCAATGGCTTTCCTACCAAGTAATTTATTAATTTTCCACACAAATATTAAAATTGTCTACATCCAACTTTGATTTGACAATTACACATTTTCATTTAAATTATTGTAAATAATAC
>JALTEE010000343.1 GCA_027007865.1 bacterium | reverse complement strand
ATGCCGCTCTGCGCCTAATTCCAGGTTTTCTCGGTGACAGAGATTCCGCAGCGTCAGATTCATTCGCGGGCGGGAGGAAATTGCTGTCAGCACCAGAGTTCACTCGCCCACGGGAATTCTTCGGGCTCAGGGTTCCCGATGTGCTTTTTTCAGGAAACCACGCTGCAATCGAAGAGTGGAAACATATCGAGGGATTGAGACTAACTATGGAGCGCCGACCCGAACTGATTCCACAAGCACAACTCGACGAGGAAGATTTCAAAATCCTCGATGAACTCAAAGAGGAAGCACACCAGAAAAGCGATTGAAATGAAATATCTCATATTTCAAATTATTTTACAGCGCAAAATATCGGTGAACAGATTAGTAATAATACTCGCTTTTTCAATAGGCACTTTTGCATTCGCTATCGAAGGCATCGACCCGCCGAGAAAAGCTGTCGAGTTGAAAATAGAGATGCAGAACGATAAGAAATCGTTGCCTTCCGATTTCGCAAAATTATTCGAAGCGCCGTTTCAATATTTTCTACATCGCGATACGACGAGTTCGTTCCTTTCGCTTTCCGCATTTGGCGGAATGAATTCTCTTGGAGCACAGGGAAATTTTTCATCCTCTAAACTTAATATCTGCGCAATAGGCAGTAAAGATACAATAACCGCACTGCATTACAGCGCGAGAACTTTTGGAACATTTCGAACCGCACCTTTGCATCAGTTCCCGCTATCCTTCGCATTTTCCGGAATGTATGAACGGCGCAATTTTTTAGGCTGGTATCCCGGATGCTATGGCGCAAATGTTTTCGGAAAATTCCTCATTCCCGCAAAAAAAGGATTGCTATCGCTGAAATTCTCACTTTCGGCATACGAGCGAAAGAATTATCCGTTTTTACAGGAAATCAACAAAGTGCAGGAAATTGTTTCGGGGGAGTATCGAGAGGCGACCGGTATGCTCGGAATGCGCGGTTATGGTTTTTTAAGCGAGCGGTTTGGTGCGTTTGCCGGTGCTGGATACGCGGTTGCGCGAAGAGGGGAGGAGCTCCTTCCCCAAAGCGGTCATTTGCTTTCCGTAGGTTCGTTCTATGAGAAAATTCCAATCGTTGCGAAATTGGGAGTGAGCGCGGTCAAAATCAAGGATGACAAGAGTATAAATTTTCGACCGTCTGTCGAAACGAGATGGGTATATTTTCCCGTTTCCGCAATTTGCTCATACGGTATCGGCATCGATGTTCACCGTGCAAATGCTTATTCCGTCGATGCGACAATAGACCCGTCGAAATTGCGCACTGCTCTGGTGGAAACTTTGGGCGTTAAAATCGCCTATACGGGTGGAAAATATTCTATAACAGTCGGCGGGATTTATGGGAAAACATCTGCGCTGCCATATATTTTGCAGGATACTTCGTCGTGGTTTTCCGTCGAGACCAGCAGTGGAACGCTCGCTCGTGCCTGGTGCGAATTTGCCGCATCCGAAACGCTTTTTAATCTGCCGATGCACAATTTATTGTCCGCAAAAATCGACCGCTCGAAACTCGATGGCGGATACTATGCACCGTTCGTTCCAAATGCCGATGTTATCGATACATTTAAAGTCGATTTGCGAAAATGGCTGTCGTTGTGGGGTTCGATGCGATATTTGGGCGCTTTCTATCGCGAAGAAAAATTTTCAAAATGGACAGCGAGCAGATATTACTCGTCCTGCGGAGCGGAATTGAAATGGCACGCATTGCGGTTGGCGCTTTCTGTGAGCAATATCACTGGAAAACTCATCTACGAGCAGCCCTATTTTCCGCACACAAAACGCGAGGTGCGACTATATCTCGGTTTGCAGAACACGATAGCAAAAAAACAGTAGATATTAGACGAGAATTTGACATTTATTCATTTTAGTTTAATTTTATATTCATTCTTCGGGTTCTGGATTTCAAAAGGCGGTTTCGATA
>JALTEE010000342.1 GCA_027007865.1 bacterium | reverse complement strand
CGAGTTTTCAGCCCAAATTGTTATGGAGAAAAGATAACAATAGCCAAAGCGTCTCGCTCTGGTATTTTCATCAAGCGAAGCGCTCGACTCATCAAATATTTAGATTCTGGATTTCATCCGATATTTAATTTAAGATTTTTTCCGTATCCTCGGTTGCTCAATTTCTTTCCGTTATCACGATACCCAGCTCTTTCAATTGTTCTTTTGTGATTTCAGACGGCGAGCCATCCATCAGCGATTGCGCCGCTGTCGTCTTTGGAAATGCAATCACATCGCGTATAGATTTGCTGCCTGTAAGAACCATCACGAGTCTGTCGAAACCATAAGCGATTCCGCCGTGTGGTGGAACACCGTATTTGAATGCTTCGAGCAAAAAACCGAACTTCTTTTGCGCATCCTCGTCGGAAATGCCGAGCAAATTGAATATTTTTCGCTGCAAATCGGGTTTGTGAATACGAATCGAGCCGCCTGCGATTTCGTATCCATCAAGAACGAGGTCATAAGCATTCGCTCTGGCAGAAAGCGGGTTGCTGTCGAGTAGCGGGATGTCTTCTTCGATTGGCATCGTGAATGGGTGATGAGATGGTGTAATTCCATTCGGTGTATCCTCGTTAGGCTCGAACATCGGGAAATCGACAATGAACAATGCGCTGTGTTCTGTCCTGTCGCCTATGTCGAACTCTTCGGCAAGCATTGTTCGCAATCCGCCGAGAACTTTCGACACGAGCGCAGGTGAATCTGCACCGAAAAACAGCATCGTATTCGGTAGCAACAACTTACCCAACTTTTCCGCTAATTTTTCCTTAAAACTGTCCGACCAAAACTTTGCGACTCCGCTCTCAAAACCGTTCTCGGTGAATTTTGCAGTTGCGAGACCTTTTGCACCCCACTCCTGCGCCAATTTTGTCAACTGCTCGATTTTCTTGCGAGACATTTTATCCGCAATGTTCGGCACAGGCAGAACACGCACCACACCCGTTTTCGCAGCATTCTCGAACACGCCGAAACCGCAGTCGGGAACAATTTTCGTGATGTCCGATATTTCCAGCGGAATTCGCAAATCGGGCTTATCCGTGCCGAACCTACGCAACGCTTCGTCGTAAAACATTTTTTGCAGCGGCAATCGAAGCGAATAGCCCGCAACTTTGAACATAATGAACGCCGTGAGCCGCTCCGCTATGTCCATAACATCGTTCGGTTCGACAAATGACATTTCGATATCGATTTGCGTGAATTCGGGCTGACGGTCGGCGCGCAAATCTTCGTCGCGAAAACAGCGAGCGAGCGAAAAATATCTGTCCATCCCAGCGACCATAAACAATTGCTTATACAATTGTGGCGACTGCGGAAGCGCATAAAACTTCCCGATAAAATTCCTACTCGGCACGAGGAAATCGCGCGCACCTTCGGGAGTGCTTCTGACGAGATATGGCGTTTCTATTTCTAAAAAATCTTCGCCATTCAAAAATTCCCGTGTTGCCATTGCGGCACGATGCCTTATTAAGAAATTTCGCTGCATCGGTGCTCTGCGCAAATCGAGATAGCGGTAGCGCAACCGTGTCTCCTCCGTGGCGGTGATTTCATCTTCGATTGGGAATGGCGGCACTTCCGAGCGTGAATAAATTTCCAGTTTTTCCGCTACAACTTCGATTTCGCCTGTCGGCATTTTAGGATTTCGGGCATCTTGCGGGCGCATAACGACTGTGCCGAAAACGCCGATTACATCCTGTCCGCGAAGTGTGTATGCAAGGTCGAAAAGTTCTTTATTCTCGGGACGAAATGTGATTTGAACCTCGCCGTATCTATCCCGCAAAACGATGAAGAGAACGCCGCCAAAATCTCTTCTATGTTGCAGCCAACCAGCGAGTTTCACTTGTCGACCAACATCGCTCGCACGCAATTCTCCACAGTTATGTGTCCGCATCATATTATTCTCCTCAATTTCGTGAATTAAATAAATTTTAACGATTTTTCTCCATAAAACAATACAAAATAAAACACAATCGATATTATCGCTATAAATAAGTTTGAATTATGTTTTTATATCGATATATTACTACTATGCGTCGAGTTTTGCTCATATTGATATTCCCGATTATCACATTTGGGCTGCGATACAAGGCAGTTCACCATCACAATTACCAATGGGTTCACAGCGTTGCGCAGAATGAACCGCTCACGAAACGACGAGAAATCGTGATTTCTGCACTGAAAAAATTTAATCGTAGTCGGCAATCCGCCATCATTGATAAAATCGTATTACTAAAAGATAATGGCGATATCCGCTGGTTCCATCCGCTCTGGCTCGCCGATGTAATTTTATTCGATGGAAACTCGAGCGCTGCGCAAATTCTACGAAAAGAATTTCCGCAATATAAAATTTCACCCGAACTGCCGCAAAATGTTCTATTGAAATCTCGGGCGGATAATTTGCACAGTATGCAACAAAGCGCTACCGATGCGGAATCTGCACTTTCCGATTTTCATTCTGCAATTTTTCCACCCGAAACACTCGTATGGAACGCCGGAGCAATCGGCATTCTCGAAGTCTGGAAAAAATTTGGCACTTATGGTAACGGTGTTCTTGTATCTACATTCGACACGGGTCTCGACAGATGGGTTCCCGATATCGTCGGCGCAGTATTTCAAAATCCCGGCGAAAGCGATATTTTCGATTCCATCGATGATGACGACAACGGCTATCCCGACGATATCTGGGGCTATAATTTTTGGGATACCACATCGCACCCTTATGATGACAAAGGGCACGGCACACACCTTGCAGGAACAATTGTCGGTCGTTTCGGCACGGGGCTCGCTCCCGCCGCTACAATCGTTCCGCTAAAAGTGCTCAATCACAGTGGCGTCGGCGTCGAAGGAGATGTCTGGATAGCGATAGAATATGCCGTTGAAATCGGTGCGCTTGTGGGCAATTTCTCGATAGGATGGCGACACGGCGCTGACCCGCCACCCGATAGAGATACTTGGCGAACCGTTCTTACAAACGCAATCGAAGCGGGTTTCGTCCCTGCAATCGCTGCGGGAAACGAGAGCGGGAGCGACAGCACCGTCGATGACCTGCGCACACCGGGCGATGTTCCCGAAGTAATCACAGTAGGCGCAGTCGATTCCGCACTTAACCTTTCGACATTTTCGAGCATCGGACCAGTCGAATGGGACGATTTCCCATATCCGCCTGGATTGATTAAGCCCGACATTTGTGCGTTTGGCAGCGATGTAGAATCGACGGTTATGCCCGGTGGATACGAACGCTGGGATGGCACATCGATGGCAACACCGCATATCACGGCAATTTGCGCACTTATGCGGCAGATAAATCCCGAACTTTCAGCATACGACATAAAAGCAATTCTCGAATCCACCGCCGTAGATTTGGGCACCACAGGAAAGGATAACTTTTTCGGCAGCGGAATGGTGAACATATTCGATGCGCTGATGAACTGCGCTGAAATGGAAACCGTAATCTATTCTGCGACAGTTTCAGGAACATTGACCGTGCTTCCGCAAAATCTTCTCTTCTTCGGTGATGGTGATACGATATTCATTCCTCATACTGCGGATTATTTTGTATTTCATTCACCTGGATTTGTGCCAGAAACGCTCGATTTTGACGGGGAAAGCGGTTTTGTCGGTTTTGCGCCGACGATAGCGATTCAGCCGCACATTCGAGTCGGCATTATGGATTTCGATACAGGCGAACCTATCGATGGCTCGATTTTCACAGGAACAGACACAGTGGAAATTCATTCTACTTTCACTTCTGTGATAATGCCATCCTACGATATTCCGATTGTAGCGCAGTCACAGGGATATACCACCGAAATCGAGACGCTTTTCACCGGCGACGAATGCCTCTTCTTTTTTCTGCACCGCTGCATAGATTTTGAGGATTCCGCAACATTTTCCGGCACGATGGATTGGGAATGGGGCGAGCCTGCTGTCGGTCCCGAGAACGCTCACAGTGGGTCTAAATTATGGGCGACCGCTCTTGCAGATACTTATCGAAGTTCGTCTGATTCCTGGTTGGCATCGAACTGGGTTTCTGTGGGAAGCACCGCAGCGGTATATTTTTGGCAGTGGTTCGACTGCGAAGCAACAAATTGGGGCTTTTGGGACGGCGGAAATATATTGTGCGATTTCGGAAGTGGATGGCAAGTTATATATCCTATCGGCGATTATCCGTGCCACCTCGACGACTACAATGCAATTATGCCTTGGGAACCCGCATTTTCGGGAACACTCACGGGGAATTTTTGGCATCAGAAAAAATTCCCGCTTTTCAGCGTCGATGAGCCGGGTTCTGTCAGAATTGCGTTTCATTTTTCATCGGACGATAATACCACGCGCGCCGGCTGGTTTATCGACGATGTCTGCATCGCCAAAAGAACTGTGCGGGAACCGATAATCCGCTCGGTTCAAATTTTTGCTGACACAATTATCACTGCTGCATACGGTGTTTCCGCGCCGATTGCGGACGCACAGTTTCTATATCCCGATGAAAGCACATCGCCGATGGAGCAGTTTGCGTGCGATTCATTTAGCGGAATTGTCGCAGGAGCCCCCGGCGATACCGTCCGATTCAAAATATCTATAATCGATGGCGATGGCAGAGAAGCGCTATATCCCGCCGATTCGTTCCTAATCGCAGTGAAACCGCTCACAAAAATTTCTGAACACGGTATTGTCGTGAAGCCGAAATGCACAATTGAACACGCTCCCGATGGTTTTAGAATCGATGCGAACGGCGATGAATTGACGATTTTCAACATTAGCGGGAAAAAACTTTTTGATCAAAAAATAGATGGCGAGAAAAATTTCCTGTGGCAGCCTAAAAATAGTGGTGTATATTTCATAAAAGTTAGCCATTCCGCTAAAAAGATTGTTTCCCGTGTTGTTTTTATCAAGTAGGAGATTCGATGAATGATAATTCGACATCGTGGGCGGCGCTGATTTCCGCGCTTACAGCGGACGGCGAGATGAAAGGTGCAAAATATGCGCTCGATGCGTGGCGCAGCGAAACGCCCGATGATAACAAAATAAACCTATACGATGCCCTGTTCAAATATATTGATAATGAACTCGAAGCGGCGGAAACTTCGGTAAATAAGTTCCTTGAAAAATCACCCGATAATATACAGGGACTTATGCTTAAATATATTATGCTTTCGCAACAAGTTCGAGATGAAGCGAAGGAAGTTTTTGAAAATGTGCAAAAAATCATTTCACAAAAAGGCGATGAATGGTATGAACTTGGCTTACTTTTGCTGAATGTATCTCAACTCGATATGGCAATTAAAACTTTCAGAAAGGCGATTGTATTTCAGCCGGGCAATCATAGAAATTGGAGTGGAATCGGTCTCGCATATATGCGAAACAAAAAATATGAACGAGCGAAGGATGCGTTTTCGAAAGCGGGCGACCTTTCGGAGAACCCGCTAAATATCGTTAGATTTGCCACGCTGGAACTATTTTTTGGAAATGTGGACAAAGCAATCGAAATTTTCAAGGCAAATATTGATGCCGAAAAGAACAACCCTATATTGTGGACTAATTTTGGATTAGCATATTATATTAAAAATGATTATGAAAATGCGCGGAAATGCTGGGATAAAACACTTGAAATAAATCCGCATTTTGCATACGCTCATTATGATATGGCGTGCTTGAATGTTAAACTCGGCAATTTCCGAACCGCATTCGAGCATTTGAAGCAAGCGTCCGAATTTGGCGAATATTTTAAAAATGTTGCTATAAAAGATAACGATTTACAGCCATTACTGAAACATCCCGAACTGGGCGATGAGGTGAAAAAATTCTTGGAGAAATAAAGCGGAACGCTCTGCTGGGTTGTTGGGCGAATGGTCAAGCGGAAGGCTTGTTCTCATTGCAGTATTTTAGGAACATATGAACAAATTTCGGGTTGTTCCACAAATTTCGCAAATCGTGGTCTTTGGGTGAAAGCACACAAACTCTGCGGGAACAGAGTTGAAATGCTTTTTCAAGATATTCGAGCGCATTATCGAGTTCTCCTGTTATCGAATATACGCAGGCGGTATTATAATATGGACGAAAATGAAGAGGGGTAAGTTCCATAGAACGCAAAAGACACTTCTTTGCCTGCTCATAATCTTCGAGCTGTAAATATGTTAATCCCATATCATTCCATACTTCGAATTTTTTATCATTGATAGAATTGCACTTTTTAAAAATTATCAGTGCCTTCTCGAAATCGTCGCAATAGTAGTGTGCTGAACCTAAATAATACCAATAAGTTACATTATCGGGGTCGAGTTCGATTGCCTTCAACAACAGGCTTTTTGTCCTTTCGAAATCATCTCTACTTCTTTCGACACGAGCCAGCAAATAGTATGTTTCCGCTATATTTGGCGCTATCTGCGCAGAACGATGAAGATTTTCTTCTGCTTCGACAAGTTTTCCCATTGCAAGATATACCAAGCCTATTATTCGAAACAATTCATCATCTTTAAGACCTAACTCCTGAGTCTTATTAAAATATTTTACTGCATCGGCTTCGCGATTTTTATTTTTGCAAAGAACACCGAGCAAAAGCCATACCTCGGAATTATCCGGGATAAGTTCTGCAGATTTTGACAGATTTTCCTCTGCTTCGGCAAAACGATTGTCAT
>JALTEE010000341.1 GCA_027007865.1 bacterium | reverse complement strand
GTGCCGGATCCTCCGGATACCGGTGGAACGGGAAGCAGCAACAGCCGAACTCAGACAGGTGGTTCCGGTGCCCCCATAGGTGGTGGTGTTTTTATCCTCCTTGGCCTGACGGCTGCTTACGGTACGCGGAAAGTTTTTGCCCTGAACGATGAGGAGAAACCAGATACTGAAATATAAATGAATAAAAAATAATGCGATGAAAAAATTAACTGTTTTATTTGCCCTGCTGGTAACTTTTGCCCTTAGTGCTTCGGCCCAGGTGGCTATCAGTACGGACAATTCAAGCCCCGCCTCTTCGGCCATGCTTGAAGTGAAAAGTTCCACCAAAGGGATGTTGGTCCCGAGAATGACAACCAGCCAGATAGAGTTAATCGCCAGCCCTGCTGACGGGTTGATGGTTTATTGTACCACAGACCATAAGATTTATGTCTATGATGTTTCTTCCCTTGGTTGGCGGATGGTGCAATATGGCTCGGAAATATTAGTACAAACAGTAACCGGTAGTGGTGGAAGGACATGGATGGCCATAAACCTGGGAGCTTCTGAAGTGGCTACCAGTAAAACTGATGCCAATGCCTACGGCGATTTGTACCAGTGGGGGCGTGCTGCCGAGGGCCATCAGAAACGAAATAGCCCTACTATTGCAACACAAGCCACCAGTGCCGAACCGAATCCGAAACAAGATGCATGGTATGGGAAGTTTATTACAAACACCAGTAGCCAGCATGATTGGCTTGCAACACCAAATAATAACTTGTGGCAAGGCGTAAGCGGAACCAATAATCCCTGTCCGAGCGGCTTTAGGATACCTACACAGACTGAGTGGAATAGTGAAGGACATGCATGGGAACCTAATAGAAATGATAATGGCGCTTTTGCTTCTCCTCTCAAAATAACAGATGCCGGATTTCGGGAAAAATCTGATGGGTCTTTACAAGAGGTTGGTAATATGGGCTTTTATTGGACGAGTACAACACGCGTAAAAAATGGCGTAGATTATACTGATTATATGCGTATTAATTCTGCTCAAGCTTATGTAAATTATGTTGATGATAATTTTACACGTTGCAGGGGAGCCTCTGTCCGTTGTATTAAAGACTAAAAAACAGCCTCGCAGGCCTTTTAAATGTTTATGCCACCTCCTGTTTGCGGGGTGGCTTTTTTTAGTGAATGATAGACAATGAAAAAAAGCATACGGTGGTCGTTATTTTTGGTGGTGCTGTTCCTGGCCCAATGTACGGCAAAATATACCCCGGCAGATTTCTCTAAAGTTCATCATAATGTTGAAAAGGCACTTTCCGTGCTGGAAAGGGCCAAAGCAGCCATGCCTGCCGACAGTGTGGCCATCTTGCGCGAGATGGGCCGCGTCAGGCTTCGTTACCGCCGGTTTGCCGACAGCCTGAGACGAAATGTACCGGACAGTGTTTATGTCCGGTTTGCCGTGAAGCGGTTTATTTCACTGGCTTATGATGCCCATAATATTAAAGAGCTGTTGGCCTGGCAGGACAGCCTCAATTTACTCTCGGCAAACTATCCGCAATATACAGAGCAAAACCCGAAAACTGCCGGAGCGATAGCCACTTGCATTGTTAACAGCCTCGAAGGGAGTGGCATTACTTCTGAAAAAGCCTTGTTGAAATATGCCGAAAGGGCTGCTGAGAAAATAATACAGTCGGCTTACGGTGGCAAGGCAACCATCGAACAAAAAAGGAAAGTGGTGGACAGGTATGCCGTCCAGTATGCTTCACGCGGCATCATCAGCATGGCCGAACCTTTTTATGCCCATTTTGCCCCGCTTTACCGACAGGCGGAGAAGAAGCCGGTACCTGTCTGGTTTTCAGAAGACTATACGGTTTATGAAAAGAACGGGTTGCCCCTTTTCAAACTTTCCAAATTAGATAAATCATGGCGTTTTATGGCTTTTAACATACGCCGTACCAATTTC
>JALTEE010000340.1 GCA_027007865.1 bacterium | reverse complement strand
CCTCTGATGTTTGTTCAGGGGAATGAAGCGTGTGTGCGTGGTGCATTGCACGCAGGATGTAGGTTCTTTGCCGGCTATCCTATTACGCCGTCCACCGAGATTGCAGAAGGGATGGCTCGGGAATTGCCTAAATTAGGCGGAACTTTTATCCAGATGGAAGATGAAATAGCCTCAATCGCTGCGATAATCGGTGCGTCTGCTGCGGGAGCACTCTCTATGACCGCAACATCGGGACCAGGAATATCGCTAATGCTCGAAAATATCGGGTATGCCTATATGATTCAAATTCCTGTGGTTATCGTAAATGTCCAGCGTGGGGGACCATCCACAGGATTGCCGACAAAACTATCACAATCCGATACGATGCAAGCACGATGGGGGACACACGGCGATTTTACATCGATAACTCTCGCCGCATCCACGGTTCAAGAAGCGTATGATATGACAATCAGGGCATTCGAACTCGCAGCACGATTTAGCACACCTGTATTTCTATTGCTCGACGAACTCATCGGTCATATGCGTGAAAAAGTCGTTCTAAATAGACATAATAGTCAAGGAGTTGTTAAGCGGGGCTTTCCTGAAATACCACCCGAATGGTATTTGCCTTATAAAGAGTCGTTGGATTTGGTTTCTCATCCCGCTCCCTTTGGCGAAGGGTATAGATATAATATGACAGGATTGGTGCACGATAAAGCAGGATTTCCTACGGCGAATTCGGCTGAAATAATCGAACGACTCGAAACACTGCGAAACAAAATATTGACTCATTGCCAGGCGATATGGGATTGGCGAGAATACTATACGGACGATGCTAAATATTTGATTGTTGCGTATGGCAGCGCTGCGCGAGCTGCTCGAGGCGCTGTGGAAAATCTACGCCGAAAGAAAATAAAAGCGGGATTGATGGACCTTAAATCTATATGGCCATTTCCCGATAGACCGTTGATGGAAATTGTGAACAATTGTCATGTAAAATCGGTCATCGTTGCGGAGAACAATATGGGACAACTTGTTCATACCGTTCGTGAAGCGCTGCCGAGCGCGATAAAGATTTCGCAGGTGAACAGATACGACGGTCATCCGTTAGAACCGCAGGAAATTATAAATGCCGTTAAGGAGGAGATATATGCTTGAACTATCCGATGTGCATAAATATTTAAGGTGGAAGAAGCGCTTTCCAACGGTGTGGTGCCCCGGATGCGGTATCGGTTCTATTATGGGCGCAATAATTCGTGCTGTTATGGAACTCGATATTTCAAAGGATGATGTCGCGCTCGTATCGGGGATTGGCTGTTCCAGTAGAATGCCTATTTACGCTGATTTCAATACGCTTCACACAACTCACGGTAGAGCGTTGCCATTTGCCACAGGAATTAAACTCGTTCGCCCAGATATGAATGTCATAGTCGTTTCCGGCGATGGCGATGGTCTTGCAATTGGCGGAAATCATTTCATTCATGCTGCGCGGAGAAATATAGGAATTACTATGATTTTGATAAACAATTCCATATATGGAATGACAGGTGGACAGGTTGCTCCAACAACTCCACTCGACGCTATTGCTCACACGATGCCCTACGGAAATATTGACCCACCATTCAATCCTGTAGAATTGGCTATGTCTGCTGGTGCAACTTTTGTGGCAAGAAGCACCGTATATTCGATTGTTCAAACCACAAATTATATCAAAAAAGCTATACAGCATAAGGGTTTCTCGATGGTAGAAATTATAAGTCAATGTCCTGTATTATTTGGGCGATTGAATAAGATGCCCGACCCGAGACAATTGTTGAAATGGCAGAAGGAAAATTCCGTTTCGCTGGCAAAGGCGCAAAAAATGAGCATCGAAGAATTGGAGGGCAAGATTATTACAGGAATATTCAAAGATGAGGATAAGAAAGAATATACTCAAAGATATGCCGAATTGGTTGGAAAAGTCCAATCGGAATTGGAGGATTAATATGGCTACTCCGAAGAAGAAAAAAAAGGGGAAAGCATCGATGTTTAGCAACAAGTCGGGACGCTTTGAAATAAGAATTTCCGGCGCAGGTGGACAGGGAGTAATTTCTACGGGAATGCTGCTCGGCGAAGCAATTTCTATCGGCGATGGGAAAAATGTGTCGCAGAGCCAATCTTATGGTCCAGAAGCGCGAGGCGGCGCAACAAGAGCAGATATCATCGTCAGCGATGGCGATATATTTTTCCCCGAGTGCCACAAAATGGATTTGCTCGTTGCATTTACTTCAACAGCATACGAAAACTATGCAACGCTTGCCAAGACAGATGGTCTGATTGTTGCCGATGCCAGTGCCACATCTATTATATTGGGTCAGGCAAAAACGATAGCCGTTCCATTTATAGAAATCGCAGCAAAAAAATTCAAAAAGCCGATTGTGGCAAATATAATCGCTCTCGGATTTATATCGACATATTTGGGAATTGTGTCTAAAAAATCGATAAAGGATGCGGTGGAGGATAGGTTTGCAGGCTCGGCACATCTGAAGTTGAATATGAAAGCAATTGAAGAGGGATTTAAACTTGGGAAAGAATTTAAGAATAAAGGAGCGAATTAGCACAAAAAATTACGCTATTCCTTATCAAAAAGCATCCCAAACAGTCGGGATGCTTTTTTTTATCATAATTTCGAAAATACTTGAAAATAGCAATAATATTGATATACTTGTATTGAGGAGATTGATGAAAAAATTACTCGATAATTTTAACTTTAGGAAAATACTATGGCACAATTACGACTGGAACAAAGACCTGAACTGCGTCAAATATTGACACCGAAGCTCATCGAAACGCTGAAATTATTGATATTGCCTAAAATCGAATTGGAAGCGCAACTTCGGCAGGAATTGATGGAAAATCCGATGCTCGAAGAGAAGCAGCGCGAGCAGGAAGATGTAAAAAAGTCGGACGAGGACATTCGTAAATGGAAAAAACTGCTCGACGGATTAAAGATTTCATCGGCGCAGCTCCGCAGCGGGAGCGATGACAGTGAAATTTCCGACCCGCTGCTGTTCACAAAATATGAAAAAACGCTTTACGAGGATTTATCTGAGCAACTTGCCGCTGCATCTAAAAATGAACGGATGCAAAAAATCGGAGAATTCATCATCGGCAATCTTGACGATAGAGGATTTTTAACGATTTCTATAGAACAAGTAAAGGATTTACTTGAGAAATCTCGGACAATAGAACCGCCACCCACGCTCGATGAAATCGAAAATGCGCTGCGCATCGTTCAGACATTATCTCCCCCGGGAATCGCTGCGAGAGACCTGCGAGAATGCTTTCTACTTCAACTCGAAGACCTCGATTTGAAAAATTCCCTCGCATATCAAATTGTGGAGAACCATTTCGAAGACCTTAAACGGAAAAATATTTTGCAGTTGGCGGAGCATCTCGGTGCTTCGGAGGATGAAATTGAAAATGCGTTCGAGGTTCTATCTCATCTATCGATGTTTCCCGCTGAAGGTCGAGGGATGACTGCCAGTGTTGTCGAACCTGATGTTGCTGTTTTTAAGGATGAAAATGGTGAGTGGCAAGTTATGTATAACGATGGCAACATTCCCGACCTTGTCATCAACAAGCACTACTATCAACTTTTGCGCACCGCAGATAATTTGAACGACGATGCGAAGAAATTTCTGCTTCAGAAACTGGAATCCGCGCGCTGGTGGATTGATGCACTTCAGCAACGGAAAAACACGCTGATATCGACAATGAAATCGATTCTGAAGCATCAGCGCAATTTTTTTGAACTCGGTCCCGAGAATAAAAGACCGCTAAAAATGGAGACAATCGCCGACGAAATCGGCGTTCATCCTGCAACGATATCGCGTGTTGTGCGTGATAAATATGTTCTTACATCGTTCGGCACATTCCCGCTGCGAAAATTCTTCATTAGTGGGCTTGCATCGGAAAACGGAGGTGAAATCGCAACAGACAAGGTGAGACAGCGTATCCGCGAAATCATCGATAGCGAAAATAGAGCGAAGCCGTATTCCGATGAGAAGATAGCGAACATTCTTCGCAGCGATGGTATTAAAATTGCGAGACGAACCGTCGCAAAATACCGCGAGCAGATGAGAATTCTTCCCGCGAGAATGAGAAAAAGGTAGGCAGAATTTACGAATAGGTTATGATGAGATTTGTATTGGGATAAGGAATTTTATTAGCGGGAAAGACGGTATTTTCAGATTAAAGTTTCCATTTCGTTATCGTGCTAAATTCGTTGCGTGATACCATTTTCGAGAGAGTGAATTCTGTTATTTCAAAATTGCCCAGCGGTCTTTGGAAGCGGAGAGTTCTCGATTTGTCCGTTCCTACAAAATTATCGCCTATTTTTTTCACTTTATCTACAGCGCAAATGTGCGGCAGCCACTCATCGAAATCAGGATGTTCGACATCGATATTTTTTAAATCGATTGCTTCTGTAATTTTGCTGCGCATTTGTCGAAGAGGTGCGGTTTTTTTAATAATCCACATCAAACCCCAGCATTCATTTCTGGAACTAAAATATGCCCAAATACCATCGAAAGAAATTTTCAATGGTGCAAAACCAGCAATAGCACGATTTAGATTTTCTATTATGGCAGAATATTTTTCCGTATCGGACACAAATGACAGTATTGTAAAATGGAGTTCATCTTTTTGTGAATTAAAAACTCCGCTATATCGCTTGGCAAGTAGTGACGAGAATTTTTCCATTTCTCGCCGCGATTTTTGCGACAGAAAAAGAACGATAAAATTTCTTGAAATTTGTCCCATTATTTTTTAGGTTATTTTTTGTAAAATAAATCGATATCCTGCACAGGTCAAATTCTTCTTGACAGTTGTGCAATGTGGGATAATTTTTATTGGGTAACTTGGGGAGTCGTCTAATTGGCAGGACAGCGGACTCTGGCTCCGCCGATTGGGGTTCAAATCCCTGCTCCCCAGTTTTTAATATGTTTTACATCGATATTTATCGTAAAGATTTTCATTGCATTAAAAAATCTTTCTTGCGCATTTTTTCATAGAGCATTTTATTTTTTAGATTTTATCCGAAACAAAATATTTTCTTTGAAGGAGGCACCGATGGCTGTTGGCGAGAAGGTCTATTGGGACAATCGAATGGCGTTTGTTCTTGCTGCTATCGGGTCGGCGATTGGGCTTGGGAATATATGGCGATTTCCATATATGTGCTACAAATACGGCGGTGGTTCATTTCTCGTGGCGTATTTAGTTGCTCTACTCGTTGCTGGATTGCCGCTTTTGATTCTCGAATTTTCGCTTGGGCAGAAAATCGGCGGTTCCGCTCCAGCATCGCTCGGAAAAGTATCGAAAAACTTTGCGTGGGTCGGATGGATGGCAATCATCGTTGGTTTCTTTATCACGACATATTATTCTGTGATAATGTCTTGGGCGGCGAATTACTTTGTCCATTCATTTACTCTCGCTTGGGGAAATGACCCGAAAACATTTTTCTACACAAATGTTCTCGGTCTGTCCGATGGTATTCTTAAAATTGGTTCTCCACGATTGCCGCTGCTAATCGGTCTTGCGATTGTGTGGCTTTGGATAGTGTTGTCCATCTGGAAAGGAGCGCGCACAGTTAGTAAAGTCGTATATGTTACGGTTACGCTTCCTTGGTTAATTCTAATCGTTCTCGTCATCGGTGGATTGACGCTGCCCGGCGCATTTGATGGAATAAAATATTATCTAACACCCGATTGGAAAGCGTTATTAAACGCAGAACTTTGGCAGGCGGCGTTCACTCAAATATTTTTCTCGCTTTCCGTCGGCTTCGGTGTTATGATTGCGTATGCGAGTTTCCTAAAACCGAACAGCGATATCGTCAATAATGCTTTCATCGTCGGGTTATCGAACTGTGCAACAGCGTTCGTCGGCGGATTTGCCGTGTTCTCCGCTATCGGATATTATGCACAACTTCAAGGAGTTTCGGTAGCAGATGTAATGAACAGCGGTCCCGAACTCGCATTTGTTACATACCCCGCAATAATCAATCATCTGCCGTTCGCTCCACTTATGGGAATATTGTTTTTCGTAATGTTGCTCACTCTCGCAATCGATTCGGCGTTTTCGCTCGTGGAAGCTGTTGTGGCAGGAATTATGGATACATTCGGAATCGGGAGAACAAAGACTAATATTTTCGTGGCAGTTCTGGCGTTTGCTATAGGGGTAATATATACAACAACAGCGGGACTTTATTGGCTCGATTTGGTCGACCATTATATGACTTTCTTTGGTCTTTTTGCCGTCGCATTTTTGGAAGCCGTTGCTGTGGGGTGGTTTTTTGATACGGAAAAACTGCGCAAGAAAATAAATTCGACATCGCAGATGCATATTGGCAAATGGTGGGTTATTTCTGTAAAATTTATAGTTCCACTGTCTGCATTGATACTTCTTATAATTACTGTAATCGGCAGGATAAATGCTTCGTATGGTGGTTATCCTCGTGTATCGGAACTCTTTGGCGGATGGATACCGATTTTAATCGCTGTGTTGGGTGGAATTGTGTTAGGAAAATTCACCATAAAAATGATAAGGAAAGACAATGTTATCGTGGATACACAAGATGCTCCGCCTTCGATTTAACATATTTTGATAAATTTTCCGCCGATAAAAAGGAAATTTGAACAGGCGACTTTAATCGTCTGCCAGCGGCAACCACATTGCACAGATATTGTGCAATATTGATATGT